>JAQGMU010000361.1 GCA_028292195.1 Ramlibacter sp.
GCCTCCTCCGCCGCCGCCACCCCCACCGCTGGGACCACCGGGACCGGGGCCGCGGCGCTGCCGGTTGAAGCTGTCGTGGCCGATGTAGCCCAGCGAGGTCTTCATCGGGTCCGGCTGGTTGCCGCCCGGGGGCCGGTCGCCACCTCCGCCGCCGCCGCCGCCGCCGCCACCGCCACCGCCACCGCCGCCCTTGTTGCGGCGACCCTGGCCCTGGCCCTGCCCCTGGCCTTGGCCGCCCTGGCCCTGGTTCGGAAAGCCGCCGCTGCGGGGCACCGGTCCGCCTTGCGGCCGCGGGCCGTCGCCACGGGTGTTGCCGCGGCGCTTGTTGCGCCCGCCCCGGTTCTGCTCGCCCTCGCCGCCCCGGCCCTGCTGCGGCCGCGACAGGCCCGGAGCCCCGACTGCGTTGCCCAGCGCGTTGATGTCGCGCTCGTCCAGCTCCATGAAGGCGCCGCGCTTGAGGCCGCGCGGCAGCACCATGGCGCCGTAGCGGATCCGGATCAGGCGGCTGACGGCATGGCCGACCGCCTCGAACAGGCGGCGCACCTCGCGATGCCGGCCCTCGTTGATGGTCACGCGGTACCAGACGTTGGAGCCCTCGCCACCGCCCTCTTCGATAGAACCGAACTGGCCCTGGCCGTCGTCCAGGTGGACGCCCTCGAGCAGGCGCTGGCGCTCCTCGTTGCTGAGCGCCCCCAGCACCCGCACTGCGTATTCGCGCTCCAGGCCGAAGCGCGGGTGCATGAGCTTGTTGGCGAGCTCGCCGGAGTTGGTGAACAGCAGCAGGCCCTCCGTGTTCAGGTCCAGGCGGCCGACCGACTGCCACTTGCCCTGCTGCAGCTTCGGCAGCTTGCGGAACACGGTGGGGCGGTTCTGCGGGTCGTCGTGGGTGACGACCTCGCCGACCGGCTTGTGGTACGCGATCACGCGGGGCGGCGGCGGCGCGATGCGCACGCGGATCGGCTTGCCGTTGACCTTGATCGAGTCGCCGAACTGGATCCGCTGGCCGATGTGCGCGGGCTCGTTGTTGACCGAGATCCGCCCCTGCGTGATCAGCTGTTCCATTTCCAGCCGCGATCCCAGGCCCGCCTGGGCCAGCACCTTGTGCAGCTTGGGCGTGTCCGGCTGCGGCGAGAGCACGCGCTTGAGCGGTCCGGCTTCGGGAGCTTCTTCCTCGGCGTCGAAAACGCCGCTGACCACGTCCTCGAAGCGGACCGGGGGCGCGGGGGGAGCCGCGGGCGCCCGGGCCGGCCGGGGAGTCCCGGCGGCCTCGGCATCCAGCGTCTCGTCGTCGTCCTCGTCGTCCATGCCGGACTCGGGCAGCTGTTCCGCGCGCGGATCCTGCTCGTCCTCGCCGGCTGGTTCGTCGGAGGGGCGTCGCGCGCCGTCGGTGGATTCGTTCATGCTTCAGGTCTCGACGGCTTGCGCCGCATCTTCGTCGCCGCGGTCCGGGCCGGGGCCGGCAGCCGGCTGGGGCTGGGCCTCGTCGTTCGCGGCAGGGCCGTGGTCTTCCGGCGCGGGGCCCAACGGCAGTTCGCCGGTGGAGTCATCACTGGCCGCCATCGGCAGCGCCGGCTGGGCAGCCAGGCTGTCTTCCAGCGCGCTGAACACCTCGGCCTGCTGCGCGGGGCTCTGCAGTTCGGGCAGCTGGTCGAGCGAGGCGACGCCCAGGTCGTCCAGGAACTGGCGCGTGGTGGCGTACAGGCCGGGACGGCCGACCGCCTCGCGATGGCCGATCACCTCGACCCAGCCCCGGTCTTCCAGCTGCTTGAGGATCTGGGTGTTGATGGTCACGCCGCGGATGTCTTCCATGTCGCCGCGCGTCACCGGCTGCCGGTAGGCAATGATGGCCAGCGTCTCGAGCACGGCGCGGCTGTACCTTGGCGGCTTCTCCGGATGCAGCCGGTCGAGGTATTCGCGCATCGCGGGCCGGCTCTGGAAACGCCAGCCACTGGCCACGCACACCAGCTCCACGCCGCGCTGGGACCATTCGTCCTGCAGCTGGCCCAGCAGGTCCTTGATGGTGTCCGCGCCGAGTTCGTCGTTGAAGAGCACGCGCAGCTCGCGTACCTGCAGGGGCTGCTGGGTGCAGATCAGCGCGGTTTCGAGGACGCGCCGGGCATCCGCCGTATTCATGATCTTGTGTTGGAGGCGCCTTCAGGCGCGCTGCTTGTCTGGGCCAATGGGGCTGTGCTTTCGCCCGGCGCGGCGCCCTTCTTGGGGCAACGCCGGGCGATCCTCGCGGCCGGCGCGCCGGTCAGGGCGCCGCTGCGGGCTGCCAGGAGCCTGGGAGGCTCCTAGGGGAGCCAGTCCACTTCATTGTAACGCAGGCCCCAGGTTTCCCAGGCCTGCCGCAGCTCCGCCGGCAGCGGCGCCTGCCAGCTCAGGGGCGCGCCGGTGACGGGGTGGGGGAAGGCCAGCCGGAAGGCATGCAGGGCCTGCCGCGCCAGGCCGCCCGCCGGAGCGCCGCCATAGGTTGGGTCGGCCACCAGCGGATGGCCGATGTGGGCCAGGTGCACGCGGATCTGGTGGGTGCGCCCGGTTTCCAGCGTGCAGCGCAGGGAACAGCCCTGCTCGCCGTTTTCCAGCAGGTCGACCACCGTGGCGGCCGTCTTGCCGGAATGGCGCTGCAGGTCGACCACCGCCATCCGCAGGCGGTTGCGCGGGTCGCGGCCGATGGGGGCATCGATGCGCCGGTGTGAAGATCCTTCCCACGGCCGGTGCGCCAGCGCCAGGTACTGCCGCGTCACTTCCCGCGCCGCGATCATGGCAACCAGCCGGTCCATCGTGGCGCGCGTGCGCGCCACCACCATCAGGCCGCTGGTGTCCTTGTCGAGGCGGTGCACGATGCCGGCCCGCGGCAGCGTACGCGCGCCCGCATCGCGCGCCAGCAAGGCGTTGAGCAGCGTGCCGCTCCAGTTGCCCGGGGCCGGATGCACCACCAGGCCGGCCGGCTTGTCGATCACCAGCAGGTGTTCGTCCTCGTAGACGACCGCGAGCGGAATGTCTTCCGGCAGGAAGGCCTGGCTTTGCGGCGTGGGCTTGAGCTCGATGGCCCCGGTCTCGCCGATGCGCACCTTGTGCGACGCCTTGGTGGCCACCGCGCCGGCCAGCTGCACGGCGCCGGCTTCCAGCAGTTGCTGCAGGTAGCTGCGGGAGAACTCCGGCACCAGGATCGCCAGCGCGCGGTCCAGCCGCTGGCCGTGCAGGCCGGACGGAATGGAGAACGCGCGCGTCTCCGCTTCCGGTCCGGGTTCGGGGTCGAGCTCGTCGTGGACGGCGTGGTGGGGGTCGGTCGATATAATGGTTCGGCCCTATCAGATAGAGAGTTGCGCGTGGTGCTGCTAGCCAAATTATCAATGTTCCCCGTCCTGCTCGCGCTTGCCGTGCTGGCTGGCTGCGCCTCCAAGGAAGCCGACAAGACCGAGAACTGGAGCGCCAACAAGCTCTACGCCGAGGCCAAGGACGAAATGAACGCGGGCTCCTACGACAAGGCGATCCCGCTGTACGAGAAGCTGGAAGGCCGCGCCGCCGGCACCCCGCTGGCGCAGCAGGCGCAGCTGGAACGCGCGTACGCCCAGTACAAGTCGAACGACGCGGCCGCCGCCCAGGCGACGCTGGACCGCTTCATGAAGCTGCACCCGGCCAGCCCGGCGTACGACTATGCGCTGTACCTGAAGGGCATCACCAACTTCAACGACAACCTCGGCATGTTCAACTTCGTCGCCCGGCAGGACCTGTCGGAGCGCGACCAGAAGGCCGCCAAGGAATCGTTCGAGGCCTTCAAGGAACTGGTCAGCCGCTTCCCCGAATCCAGGTACACGCCCGATGCGCGCTCGCGCATGCAGTACATCGTGAATTCGCTGGCGCAGTACGAGGTGCACGTGGCGCGCTACTACTACGGCCGCGGCGCCTACGTGGCCGCCATCAACCGCGCCCAGGCCGCGCTGGCGGACTACCGCGACGTGCCGGCGCTGGAAGAGGCTCTGTTCATCCTGGTGCGTTCCTACGACGCCCTGGGCATGACGCAGCTGCGCGACGACACGAAGCGGGTGCTGGAGAAGAACTATCCGCAGAGCGAGTACATCAGCAAGGGGCGGAAGACCTCGACCGACCCCTGGTGGAAGATCTGGTGATTGCAACGGTGGGGTCGTCAGTGCGCCAGCGCCGCCAGCGCGTCCTCGAACTCCGCTTCCTCGTTCAGCCGCCGCATCGGCGGCAGCGCCGCCAGCAGCCGGCGGCCGTAGCTCATGGTCGTCAGGCGGATGTCGCACACCACCAGCAGGCCGCGGTCGGTCTCGCGGCGGATCAGGCGGCCCGCGCCCTGCTTCAGCGCCACCGCCGCCTCGGGCACGAAGTACTCGTTGAACGGGCTGCGGCCCTGCGCTTCCAGCCGCAGGCCGCGCGCTTCCACCAGCGGGTCGCCAGGCGGCGGGAAAGGAAGCTTGTCGATGATGACCAGCTCCAGCGCATCGCCGGGCACGTCGATGCCTTCCCAGAACGAAGCCGAGGCCACCAGCACGCAGCCCGGGCGGCCGTCGGCCGAGCCCTCGCGGAAGCGCTCGATCAACCGCCGCTTGGGCCACTGGCCCTGCACCAGCACCTCCAGCTCCATGCCGCCGGCAAAGCGCGCCTGCAACTGTTCGCCGATGGCGCGCAGCGCCCGCAGCGTGGTGGTCAGCACCATCGTGCGGCCGCCCAGCCGCTGCGCGGCCCGTTCCGTGAGGTCGGCGACGGCGGCGCTGTGGCCGGGGTCGTTCGGCTTGGGCATGCGGCGCGGCACGTACAGCGCGGCCTGCGTCGGGTAGTCGAACGGGCTGGCCACGCGCAGCACCTCCGCCTCCCCCAGCCCGCAGGGCTCGGTGAACCAGCTGAGGCGGCTGTCGTCGCCCAGCGTGGCCGAAGTGAAGATCCAGCTGCGCCGGTTGGCCGCGTCTTCCTCGCTGCCGGCCTTCAGCAGCTTCTGCTGCACGGCCTCGGCGATGTCCAGCGGCGACTCCATCAGCCGCAGCTGGTTGCCGACATCGACCCAGCGCACGCAGCCGGGCGCCGGCTCGGCGCCGAAGGCCTGCAGCGCCGACGCAAGCTTCGCGGCCCGCTCGTGCAGGCGCACGAAGTCGGGTCCGATTTCGCTGACGAGGGACAGCCCTTCGGCCGCCTTGTCCAGCGCGCTTTCGAGCTGGACCAGCGCATCGGTCCACGTGCCCTCGTGCACGCCTTCAGGCGCCACCTCCGTCCAGCGCAGCCGGCTGCCGGGCGGGGCGCGGCCTATCACCAGCCGCAGGTCGCGCGTGGCTCGCTCCGTGGCGGCGGCCAGCAGTTGCCAGTCGACCAGGCCGCGGGCGAACTGCAGGCCCGCGCCCAGCATGTCGCGGGTGAAATCCAGCACCTGGCCGGTGCCGACCTGCTTGCCCAGGAACTGCACGCCGGTCTCATTGAGCTGGTGCGCCTCGTCGAACACCACGACCCGCACGGTGGGCAGCAGTTCGGCCATGCCCGACTCGCGCACCGCCAGGTCGGCGAAGAACAGGTGGTGGTTGATCACGACCACATCGGCGGCCAGTGCCTCGCGCCGCGCGTTGTTCACGTGGCAATTGCGGAACTTGGGGCATTGCGAGCCCAGGCAGTTCTCGCGCGTGGACGTCACCAGGGGCAGCAGCGGCGAGCGTTCGTCGAGTCCGGGCATCTCGGCGAGGTCGCCGGTGCGCGTGCCCTGCGCCCACTCCTCGATCTTGGCCAGCGTGCGCAAGGCCATGCGATCCGGCAGGTTGGCATCGCGGCGCGCCAGTTCCCGGCGATGGCTGCACAGGTAGCTTGCGCGGCCCTTGAGCAGCGCCATGCGCACCGGCAGGCCGAGCGCCTGCGCCAGGCGCGGCAGGTCGCGCGCGAACAGCTGGTCCTGCA
>JAQGMU010000384.1 GCA_028292195.1 Ramlibacter sp.
CTTGCCGCGGCATTCGCGCTGGCGGGCGCGCTGAGCGTCACCCTGCGCCTGAGCATCCGCGAGGGCATCCTGCGCTCGATCCGCGCTGCCGCCCACGTGATCGGCCGGGTGGCCGAAGGCGACCTGACCGCCCGCGTCGGCATCCGCGCCGCTGGCGAAACCGAGAAGATGCTGCGCGGCCTGGAGCGCATGACGGGCGACCTCGCCACGCTGGTCGGCGGCGTGGCCCACAGCGCCCAGGTGGTGGCCGACGCCAGCGCGCAGATCGCGCAGGGCAACCGCGACCTGTCGCAGCGCACCGAGGAGCAGGCCAGCACGCTGGAGGAAACGGCCAGCTCGATGGAGGAGCTGACCGCCACCGTCGCCCACAACGCCGACATCGCCAACCAGGCCAATGCGCTGGCCCGCGGCGCCTCCGAAGTCGCCGGCCGCGGCGGCGCGGTGGTCGGCAAGGTGGTCACCACCATGGACGGCATCACGGCCTCGTCACGGCAGATCAGCGACATCATCGGCGTGATCGACGGCATCGCCTTCCAGACCAACATCCTGGCGCTGAATGCCGCGGTCGAGGCGGCCCGCGCCGGCGAGCAGGGCCGCGGCTTCGCCGTGGTGGCGGCGGAAGTGCGCAACCTCGCGCAGCGCAGTGCCGCCGCCGCCAAGGAAATCAAGGCGCTGATCCAGGGCTCGGTGGAACAGGTCGAAGCCGGCAGCAAGCTGGTGGCCACCGCCGGCCAAACCATGGCGGAGATCGTCACCTCGGTGCAGCAGGTGAGCAACCTGATCGCCGAGATCGCCTCTGCCAGCCAGCAGCAAAGCAGCGGCATCGGCCAGGTGAACACCGCGGTCAGCCAGATGGACCAGGTGGTTCAGCAGAATGCGGCGCTGGTGGAAGAAGCAAGCGCGGCCACCGAGGCGATGGCCGCGGAGGCCGCGATGCTGCAGCAGATGGTGGCGCGCTTCAAGCTTGGCGCCGATGCGCCGGCAGCGGCCCGACCGGCGCGCCGGCCCGCGCTGCGGCCCGCCTTTACTTAGAGAAGTGCGGCTCCGCGTGCATCTTGAGCAGCTGCTTGTTTCCTTGCGAAGGACCGTGCTGCGACGGGGCTGGTAGAGATGCTGCCTACGGTTCCGGATTGAATTTTCGCCGCAGCTTCGCCACGCTGCGGTCCGGCACCCCCAGGGCCGCCAGCGTGGCCAGCTCCCGGTCGGCGCGCGCGCTGTCGCCGGCGCGCGCATAGGCCAGCGCCAGCAAGGCGTGCACCTCGCGGAAGTTGCCGGTCATGTCGCGGGCTTGTTCCAACGAACGGATCGCCTTGCGCGAATCGCCCGCTTCCAGCGCCCGTACGCCCTGCGCGATCCAGTGATACGGGTCGCGGGTGCGGCGCGCCTGCAGGATGCTTTCATAGCGGCGCGCCTCGCCGTCGCGGCCCTGCTCGGCCAGCAGTTCGTGCAAGGCATGCACCGCCACGTCGTCCTGCTGCGCCAGCGCCACCGCCCGTTGCAACAGCTGCTCGGCTTCCGCCGGCAAGGACGCCTGCCGATACAGCAGTGCAAGGTTGGCGTAGCTCGCGGCATACCGCGGGTCGGCGGCGATCGCGGCCCTGAAGTGCGCGTAAGCCAGCGGCCGCTCGCCCCGCGCCAGGTGTTCCACGGCGAGGTTGTTGAGGAAGCGCGCATAGATGCCGTTCTCGTCCAGCGGCCGGCCGGGCCGGGGGGATGCGAAGTCGGGCTCGAAATCGACCACCACGTCGTGCGGCCTGGACTCCGCGTCCAGCGTCCACTGCGCGCGGGGGAACAGCACGTTGACATGCTGGTTCACGAAGTCGAAGCCGCCGCGCCGGTCGAACAGCGTCGGCGTATCCACTTCCTGCATCTGCGTCGCCATGTTCATCGCGCGCGCCACCGAATACGTCAACACCGTGAGCGACAGGCAGTCGCCGCGCTGGCGGCGCCAGGTCTCGGTGGCGGTCGTCGAGTGGCCGGCCGCGTAGGTGAAGCGGCGCTTGTCGGGGCCGAAGACCACCGTCAGCAGGTGATTGAGTTTCCGCGACGGGCTCAGGTCGGCCGGCGCGGGCTGCAGTACCTGCGCCAGCAACTGCGCATCGAGCCGGAACAGGTCCTCGCGCGTGACGGTGACCATTGAGGCTTGGTAAGCAAACGCGCCGTCCCGCCAGGGCGGCGCGCTGGAAGCCTGGTCCGGCAAGGATGCACAGCCCGCCAGGCCGGCAAAGCAGGCGAACGCAACGAACAGCGAGCGCAACATGGCCATCTCCAGGTGCGGGTCGTAAGCTCCACAATAGCGGCTGCCGGCCGTTCCCGCCACCTTCTTTGCTGCCAGCCACGAGGAGTTCCACCATGCCGCACCGCCGCATCATCCGGGCCGAAGCCGAGATGCAAGCCGGGTGAGCAGCGCCGACTTCATCGTCGTCGGCGCCGGCATCGCCGCTGCCTCGGTCGGCTACTTCCTGGCGCCGCACGGCCGCGTGCTGCTGCTGGAACGCGAGCCGCAACCCGGCTACCACTCGACCGGCCGGTCGGCCGCACTGTTCTTCGAGAGCTACGGCACCCCGCAGGTGCGGGCGCTGACGCAGGCCAGCCGCGCTTTCTTCGACACGCCACCGGCCGGCTTCGCCGAGCACCCGCTGCTGACGCCGCGTGGCGCGATGCTGGTGGCCGCGCCGGGCCAGGAAGCGCAATTGCAGGCGCACTGGGAAGTGCTGCGCGCGCTGTCGCCCCACGGCCGGCTGCTGGCTGCCGACGCCGCTTGCGCTCTGACCCCGGTGCTGCGGCAAGAGCGCGTGCTGGGCGCGGTGTACGAGCCCGACGCGGCCGACATGGACGTGCACGCCATCCACCAGGGCTACCTGCGCGGCGTGCGGCGCGCCGGCGGGCGGGTGGTCTGCGATGCGGAAGTGCGGGCGCTGGAGCGCGTGGGCAAGGTGTGGCGCGTGCACGCGGGGCCTGAAGTGCACGAAGCCCCGGTGGTGATCAATGCGGCCGGGGCCTGGGCCGATGTCATCGGGCAACTGGCGGGCTGCAATCGCATCGGCCTGGAGCCGCGCCGCCGCTCGGCCTTCATCTTCGCGCCGCCGGCGGGCTGCGATGCCTCGGCCTGGCCGCTGACCGGCGGCGTCGGCGAGGACTGGTACTTCAAGCCCGATGCCGGCCTGCTGCTCGGCTCGCCGGCCAATGCCGACCCGGTGCCGCCGCACGACGTGCAGCCGGAGGAACTGGACATCGCGCTGGCGATCGACCGCATCCAGCAGATGACCACGCTGACGATCCGCCGGCCCACGCGCACCTGGGCGGGGCTGCGCTCCTTCGTCGCCGACGGCGACCTCGTGGGCGGCTGGGACCCGCGGGTGCCGGGCTTCTTCTGGCTGGCCGCGCAGGGGGGCTATGGGATCCAGACCTCGCCGGCGATGGGGGAGGCGTGTGCGGCGCTGGTGCGGGGGGATGCGATGCCGCAGCGGCTTGCCAGCTTCGGGCTCACAGCGGCGATGTTGGCGCCCGGGCGTTGGTAGCGTCCCTCATCGCGGCCGCGCCTGCAGGCGCGCAAACGACGTCAACTCCCCCGCCAGCGCACTCGCCATCACCGTCGCCGGACTCGCCAGCCACACCTGCCCCGGCCCCGACCGGCCCGGGAAGTTGCGGTTGATCGCGCTCACCGTCACCTGGCCCGGCTCCACCGACGAGCCCGGCCCGCAGTTGGCGCAGGCGCCGCAGGACGGCTGCAGGATGCGCGCGCCGGCGGCGGCGAAAGTGCGGTCGTAGCCCTGCGCGATGCAGTAGTCGCGCACGGCGGTCGTGCCGTATTGCAGGAACAGCTGGACCTGCGGCGGCACCTTCAGGCCATGCCGCAGGCCCCAGGCCAGCACCGCGTGGTACTGGTCGAAGTCCTCGCGCTTGCCGGCGGTGCAGGAGCCGCCGTAGGCGATGTCCACCTTCACCGGCAGCGCCAGCTGCTCGATGGGCACGCCGTTGCCGGGGTCACCCGGCGACGCCACCATCGGGCCCAGCGCGCCGCAGTCGACCCGGATCACTTCGCTGTAGGCAGCGCCGGAATCGCTCTTCATCCAGTCTTCCAGCACGCAGTCGACGCCGCGCCGTTCCTTCAGGAAGCGCACGGTCTCGGCGTCGGGCTCGACGATGCCGGTCAGGCCGCCGAGTTCGGCCGTCATGTTGGTGAGCGTGGCGCGTTCGTCGGTGCCGAGCGCACGCAGCGCGCTGCCGCCGAACTCGAAGACCTTGCCGACGCCGCCGCCGGCCTTGATGGCAGGCAGCTGCAGCAGGTGCAGCGCCACGTCCTTCGCGGCCACGCCCGGCGCCAGGGCGCCTTCGAGCTCCACCCGCAGCACCGGCGGCAGGGTGAGGCGCACGGCGCCGGTGACGAAGGCATTGGCCATGTCGCTGGTGCCGACGCCGAAGGCCACGCAACCCAGCGCGCCGCTGTGCGGCGTGTGCGAGTCGGTGCCGGCCAGCAGCTGGCCCGGCAGCGCGTAGTGCTCCGCCATCATGGCGTGCGAGATGCCGGCGACGTTGCGGCCATCGTCGCTGCGCGCTTCGTCTTCGGTCAAGGTGCGGTGGCTGCGCAAGCCGTATTCATCGACGAAGTCGCGCTGCGCCTGGCACATGGCCTGCATGTTGGGCACCAGGCCCGCGGCCAGGTGGGCCGGGCTCTCGGCCGTGTACGAGGTGTGGTCCTCGAACACCACGATGGACGCCGGGTCCCGCAGCGCCAGCGGCCGGCCCAGCGTGGCGTGCAGCATGTGCGCCGCCATGCCGGTGTAGTACTCGTGGATGAAGCGCCAGTCGGCGCGCACGAAACAGCCGTCGCCCACGCGCGGCACGGCCGGCGTCACCGGCGTGCGCAGCAGGTGCAGCTGCACGATCTTCTCGAACAGGGTGCGCGGCTGCCCGTCGGGCGCGGGCTCCGCCGGCTGTGCGCCGCGCAGGTGCTGCTGGCCGAAGGCCAGCAGGCCGCCGCTGCGCAGGATGGCCGCCGCCAGCGCATCGCGGCCGGCCACCAGATCCTCGATGGGGATGGCTTCGCCCGCCTGCAGCCGTGCGATCAGGCCGAAGTCGGTGGAGGTGAACAGGCCGATGTGGTCGGCGTTCTGCCGGTAGATGCGCTCGAAGCTCGCGGCGATGACGAGCCGGATCCCGGCCAGCTTCTCCGCCGCCGGGCTGTGTTCGCGCGACGAGCCCTTGCCGTAGCGGCGGCCCGCAACCGTCACCACGAAGCCGCTTGCCTGCACCCCGCCCGGGCCGATCGGCCGGCCGCCATCAGCCTGCGTGAAGCCCGTGTACGGGAAGCGCGCCAGCCGCTCGTCGTAGTGCGACATGATGCGCACCGGCGTGATCTCGTCGGTGGAGACGTCGTCGGCGGGCGCCTGTCCGTCGCGGCTGAGGAACAGGATGCGCGGCTTCGCGCCCAGGGCGAGGGTGTTGTTGTTCATGTCGGGGCTTGAGCCGCCAGGTGCTCCAGCAGCAGCAGCGCCGCCGGCGAGAGCGACTGCCGGTCGCGGTAGCAGATGATGAAGCGCCGCTCGGCCCAGGGCTCGCGCAGGGCGACGAGCTTCAGGCCGTAGGCAGCGGCGGGGTCCTGCGCCACTTCGCGCGGGACCAGGCTGATGGCGAGGCCGGCCCGCACCACGCGCAGCGCCGCCTCGAAATTGGTGACCACCACGCGGTGGCGCAGGGTGCGCCCGACCTGGGCGGCCTGCCGCTGCAGCATCACCTGCACGGCGCTGTTCACCGGCAGGCTCACGTGTTCGTAGTCCAGCGTGTCCTCGAAGCGGACGGCCTTGCGGCCAGCCAGCGCGTGCCCCGGCGGCACCACCACGCACAGCTGGTCGCTGCGATAGGGGCGCGCCTGCAGCGCACCGAGCTCCGCGGCATCCCAGCAGACCCCGAGCGAGGCCAGGCCCTCGCGCACGCCGCGCACGATCTCGGGGCTGACGCGCTCCTCCAGGTCGACGTGGATGCTGCGGTGCGCCGGCTGTTTCAGGAAGGCCGCCACGTCGTCGGCCAGCGACTCGGTCATGGCCGAGACCGAGGCGAGGATGCGCACCTGCCCGTGGCCGCCGGCCGCATAGGTCTGCATGTCGCGCTCTATCCGCGCCGCGCCGTCGAGCATGCCGCGTGCGTGCTCCAGCAGCGTCTGGCCGGCGGCGGTGGGCAGCACGCCGTGGCGCTTGCGCACCAGCAGCGGCGTGCCCACCTGCTCCTCCAGCTGGGCCAGCCGCTTGCTGATGGCGGAGCCGACGATGCTGGCCCGGTCGCCGGCACGCGCGATATTGCCGGTCTCGCAGACGGAGACGTAGAGGCGCAGGGTGGTGAGGTCGAGGTCGCGCAAGGTATTCCAGATTGGAACGACAGGGTTCTCAAATTGAGATCAAAGCTCCAACTGGAAATTCTAAACTGCGACCCATGAACCCTGCTCCTGTTTCTTCCAGCCCGCTGCCGCGCCGCGCGGTCGTGCGCGAGATGGGCCTGCGCGATGGCCTGCAAAGCATCGCCACCATCGTGCCGACCGCCGCCAAGATCGAATGGATCCGCGACGCCTACGCCGCCGGCGAGCGCGAGATCGAAGTCGGCTCCTTCGTGCCGGCGCGCTTGCTGCCGCAACTGGCCGATACGGCGGAGGTGCTGGCCTTCGCCCAGACCCTGCCCGACCTGCGCGCCTCGGTGCTGGTGCCGAACCTGCGCGGCGCCCAGCGCGCGCTGGAGTGCAATGCCGAACTGATGCTGGTGCCGCTGTCGGCCAGCCACGCGCACAGCCTGGCCAACCTGCGCAAGCCGCCGGACGAAGTGGTGGCCGACATCGCCCGCATGCGCGCCGAGCGCGATGCCAGCGGCGCGCGCACCCGCATCGAGGTCGGCATCAGCACCGCCTTCGGCTGCACCATCCAGGGCCGCGTAGCTCCCGAGGAAGTGGTGCGGCTGGTGCAGGCGGTGCTGGACGCCGGCGTCGACACCGTCAGCCTCGCCGACACCGTCGGCTACGCCGACCCCGCCATGGTGGCCTCGCTGTTCGAGCGCGTGCTGCGCGTCGCCGGCGACCGCCTCTACTGCGCGCACTTCCACGACACGCGCGGGCTGGGGCTGGCCAACGTGTACGCCGCCCTGCAGCTGGGCATCACCCGCTTCGACGCCTGCACGGGCGGCATCGGCGGCTGCCCGCACGCGCCCGGCGCCAGCGGCAACGTCGCCACCGAGGACGTCGCCTACATGCTGGCCAGCATGGGCATGGCGACAGGCCTCGACTTCGACCGCCTGCTTGCCCTGCGGACCAGGGTGGCCGGCTGGCTGCAGGGCGAAACCCTGCACGGCAGCGTCTGGCGCGCCGGTCTGCCGAAGACGATGCAGCACGCGCAGGCGGAGACGGCCCATGCCTGACAACGCAACGCCCCAGCCGCTGAAGGGCTTGCGGGTCATCGAATTCACCCACATGGTGATGGGCCCGACCTGCGGCATGGTGCTGGCCGACATGGGCGCCGAAGTCATCAAGATCGAGCCGGTCGACGGCGACCGCACGCGCCGCCTGCTCGGCGCGGGTTCCGGCTTCTTCCCGATGTTCAACCGCAACAAGAAGAGCATAGCCATCGACCTGCACCTGCCCGAAGGCGCGGAACTGGCGCGCAAGCTGTGCGCCAGCGCGGACGTGGTGGCGGAGAACTTCAAGCCCGGCACCATGGAAAAGTACGGGCTGGACTACGCCTCGCTGCAGGCCGCCAACCCGCGGCTGATCTACGCCAGCTGCAAGGGCTTCCTGCCCGGCCCGTACGAACATCGCACCGCGCTCGACGAGGTGGTGCAGATGATGGGCGGCCTGGCGTACATGACCGGCCGGCCGGGCGACCCGCTGCGCGCCGGCACCAGCGTCAACGACATCATGGGCGGCCTGTTCGGCGCCATCGGCGTGCTGGGCGCCCTGGTCCAGCGCGGCATCACCGGCCGCGGCATGGAGGTGCAGTCCGCGCTCTACGAGAACAACGTGTTCCTGGTCGGCCAGCACATGATGCAGTTCGCCATGACCGGCAAGCCGGCGGCGCCGCTGCCGGCGCGCGACAACCCCTGGGCCGTCTACGACGTCTTCACCGTGGCCGGTGGCGAGCAGATCTTCCTGGCCGCCGTCAGCGACACGCAGTGGCGCGGCTTCTGCGACGCGCTGGGCTTCGCCGACCTGAAGGCCGAGCCGGGCCTGGCCACCAACAACCAGCGGGTGGAGCAGCGGCCGGCCTTGCTGAAGACCCTGCGCGAACGGCTGCAGCATCGCAGCGCGGCGGAACTCTCCGCGTTGATGGAACAGGCCGGTCTGCCCTTCGCCCCCATCCGCCGGCCCGAGGACCTGTACGATGACGAGCACCTGCTGGCCAGCGGCGGGCTGGCCGATGTCCGGCTGCCCGATGGGCCCAAGGCCGGCCAGACCGTCAAGACCACCCTGCTTCCCTTCACGCTCGCCGGCGAGCGGCTGGGCGTGCGGCTCGACCCGCCGCGCCTGGGTGAGCACAGCCGCGAACTGCTGCAATCCGTCGGCCTGACGGACGCCCAGATCGACGCGCTGAAGGAGCGGCTGGTGGTCGCCTGACAAATTTCCCGTGCCAGTTCGAAGAAGGAGACAAACATGAATGCATTCCCCCTTTCCCGCCGCACCGTGCTGGCCGCCGGCGCCGCCTCGCTGCTGGGCGCGCCCGCCTTCGCCCAGTCCGACCGCGTCATCCGCTTCATCCTGCCGGTGGCCACCGGCTCCGGCGTCGACACCATCACCCGCGCCACCGCACCGGCGCTGCAGAAGGCGCTGGGCCACACGGTGGTGATCGAGAACCAGCCCGGCGCGGGCGGCGTGATCGGCACCAACACCATGATCAAGTCGGCGCCGGACGGCCTCACGCTGAGCGTGGTGTCGAACAACCACGTGATCTATCCGGCCGTGCTGAAGTCGGTGCCGTTCGACCCGGTGGCCGACATCACGCCGATCATGGTGATGGGCACCACGCCGCTGGTGATGGTGGTCAACCCCAAGCTGCCGGCCAACAACGCGAAGGAACTGATCGCGCTGATGAAGGCCAAGCCGGGCTCGCTGAACTACGCGTCGTCCGGCAACGGCACCATCCTGCACCTGGCGGCGGCGATGTTCCTCGACGAGGCCAACGTCACGGCCCGCCACATCCCGTACAAGGGCGTCGGCCCGATGATCACCGACCTGATCGGTGGCCAGGTCGACATGGGTGTGCTGGCGCTGCCCTCGATCCAGGCCCAGCTGAAGGCCGGCACGCTGCGCGCCATCGGCACTTCCTCCGCCAGGCGGCTGGCCGCGGCGCCGGAGATCCCGACCTTCGCCGAGCAGGGCCTGCCGGGCTACGTGGTGGAGGGCTGGTTTGCCGTGGTCGGCCCCAAGGGCATGGCCGCCGCCGACGTGCGCCGCATCCACGAGGCCTTCGTCACCGCCTTCAACTCGCCCGAGGTGAAGGAAACGATGGCCAGGCAGGGCAACACCATCACCATCAGCAGCCCGGAGCAGGCGCAGTCCTTCTTCAGGAGCGAGCTGGTGAAGTACGCGGCGCTGGTGAAGAAGGCGGGGGTGGAACCGCAGTAGGCTGGGGTGACCGGAGGGAACCCCGGCATCGCGCGACCAACCTGCTGGGGTTCCCTTCGGTCACCCCAGCCTACGGGAAGCCAGGATCGACGCGAACTGCTCGTAGGCCCGCTGCAGCTCGTGCTGCAGCCGCTCCAGCACGGGCAAGGGCGCGGCCATCGCCTTTTCTTCCAGCGTCGCCGCGACGGCGGCGTAGCGTTCGGCGCAGATCATCGAGCCGGCCCCCTTGGCCGAATGCGCCAGCAGGGCGACCTGGGGCCGGTTCCCCGCCGCCAGCGCATCGCCCAGCTTCGCCAGCAGCGGCGGCGTGGCGGCCTGGAACGAGGCCAGCGCCACCTGCTCCAGCTCGGTGTCGCCGCCGAAGCGCTCGCGCATGGTGTCCTGCTCGAACACCGGCAGCTCCGCCGCCTGTGACGGCCGCTCCACGCCGGCCGCCGGCGCCCAGCGCGCCAGCATCCCACCCAGCACCTTCAGGTCGATCGGCTTGCTCAGGTAGTCGTTCATGCCGGCTTCCAGGCAGCGCTCGCGGTCGCCCTTGATCGCGTTGGCCGTCATCGCGATGATGGCCGCCGTGCAGCCGGCCGCGCGCAGTTGCCGGGTGGCCTCGTAGCCGTCCATCCCCGGCATCTGGCAGTCCATCAGGATCAGGTCGAAGGCGTTGCCCACCGCCATCTCATGGGCCTGCACGCCGTCGCCGGCCAGGCTCACGTTCTCGTAACCCAGCTTGTGCAGCATGCCGAAGGCCACCACCTGGTTGGTGGTGTTGTCCTCCGCCACCAGCACCCGGGTCGAGCCGGCCGGCCGCGGCAGGTCCTGCCAGGTCGAAGCCTGCGGCGCCTCGTCGCTGCAGGTTGCCGCCATCGTGACGGTGAAGCGGGAGCCCTTCTCCGGCGTGCTGACGAAACGCACCGTGCCGCCCATCAGCTCCACCAGCTGCCGCACGATCGACAGGCCCAGCCCGGTGCCGCCGAACTTGCGCGAGGTGGAGCTGTCGGCCTGCATGAAGCGCGTGAAGAGGTTGTGCTGCACCTCGGACGGAATGCCGATGCCGGAGTCGGCCACCGAGAACTCCAGCGTGCAGTTGTTGCCGGCCTGCGTGCCCCGCACGTCCAGGCCGATCCAGCCGGCGCTGGTGAACTTCAGCGCGTTGCCCAGCAGGTTCACCAGCACCTGGCGGATGCGGGTGGGGTCGCCCCGGATGTGGCGCGGCACCTCCGGATCGACCCGCATGCGAAACAGCAGGCTCTTCTCGGTGGCGCGCAGCCGGTACAGCGTGGCGAGGTCCTCCAGCAGCCCGATCAGGTCGAAGGAGACGCTCTCGATCTCCATCTGGCCGGCCTCGATCTTCGAGACGTCCAGGATGTCGTTCACCAGCGCCAGCAGCGAATGGGCGCTGCGGTCGATCAGGTCGGCATGGCTGCGCATCACCTCGCTCAGCGGCTCATCCAGCAGCAGCTTGGTCATGCCGATGATGCCGTTCAGCGGCGTGCGGATCTCGTGGCTCATGGTGGCCAGGAACTGGCTCTTGGCGCGGCTGGCGGCATCGGCGGCGTCGCGCGCGATGCGCAGTTCCTGTTCCGAGCGCTTGGCCAGCGAGATGTCGCGGTTGGTGCCCACCATGCGCAGCGGCAGCCCTTGCGCGTCGCGCTGCGCCACCCGGCCCTCGCTGTGGATCCAGACCAGCTGGCCGTCGTGGCGCCGCACCCGGTGCTCCACCCGGTAATGCGGCGAGTTGCCCGCCAGCACGTCGGCGAGCGCGGCCTGGATGCCGGCAAGGTCCTCGCGCGGCACCAGCGACAGCAACTCCTGCGCCGTGCAGATGGTTTCCCTGGGCGGCCCGCCCAGCAGCGCCGACCAGGTTTCCGACAGGTAGACGGTCTCGGACCCCAAGTCGAGGTCCCACAGCGCGAGGCCGGAGCCGTCCAGCGCCCGATTCAGGCGCTCCTGGCTCTCCACCAGCGCCGCGCGGGCCTCCTGGGTGTCGGTGACGTCCTGCAGCGCGCCCACCAGCGCCACCGGCTGGCCGTCGCGCGTCTCGACCTGGCCGATCGAGCGCACCCAGCGGCGCCGGCCGGCGGCGGTGACCATCGGCAGCAGTACGTCCCAGGGTTCGCCGGTGGCCATGCAGGTCTCGGCGGTGCGGCGGATCACGAGCTGCGCCTCGGGCGAGAAGTAGGTCTTCTGCTCGTCGCCGCGCGGCATGTAGCCTTCCGGCAGGTCGTAGATGCGGCGGATCTGCGGCGTCCAGACCACTTCGCGCGTGACGGGGCTGTAGCGCCAGCCGCCGACACCGGCGATCTCCTCGGCCCGCGCCAGGAAGTCGTTGCTGGAGCGCAGCTCGCGCTGGTAAGCCACCTGCTCGGTGACGTCCGCGATGGAGCCCACGTAGCCGCCATGGGAGCCGCCGGGCAGGCGGACGGCCTGCGCCCGCACCCGCACATGGACCACGTCGCCGGCGGGGCGGCAGACGCGATAGGTGTATTCGAGGACCGTGCCGGCCGCCGTCGCGCGCTGCCAGGTCTCGACGATGCCGGCACGGTCGTCCGGGTGGACGCTGCCGACCCAGTCATCGGCCAGCAGGTCGTCGCGCGAGCGGCCGAAGATGCGCGCTCCTTCGGGATTGACGTAGATGATCTTGCCGGCGGTGTCGGCATGGAAGATGCCCACCGGGCAGGTCTCCGACAGCTCACGGAACATCTGCTCGCTGGACGACTGCAGCGTGCGGTGCGCCGCCTGCCGCAGCAGCAGTGCCTGCATCGCGGCCCGCGCCAGTTCCTGCAGCGTCTCGCGCTGCGCCGGCGACAGGCCGGCGCGGGGCGCCGTGTCCAGCACGCAGAGCGTGCCGACCACGTGGCCGTCGGGCGTCTGCAAGGGCGCGCCGGCGTAGAAGCCGACGTTCGGCGCGCTGGTGACGCAGGCCTTGGCGCGTGCCCGCGGGTCGCGCCGGGTGTCCGGGATCTCCGCGTAGCCCTGCACGTCCAGCACCGCCGTGCAGAGCGAGGCCTCGCGCGGAATCTCGGCCAGGCCCGGCAGGCCGACCTGGGCCTTGATCCACTGGCGGTGTTCGTCGATCAGCGTGATCATCGCCATCGGCGCGCCGCAAGCGGCGGCGGCGCTGCGCGCCAGGCTGTCCATCAGCGCCTCGGCCGGCGTGTCCAGCACGCCCAGCCGCCGCAGCGCCTCCAGGCGTGCGGGCTCGGTGGAGACCGCGCGGTCGTTCATGCTCAACGCGCCAGCGTCGAGGCGCCGAACAGGCTCTGGATGAATTCGACGGCCAGTTCCGCGGTGCGGTTGCGCACGTCGAGGGCCGGGTTGATCTCCACCACGTCGAGCGATGCCAGCCTGCCGGTGTCGGCGATCATCTCCATGCACAACTGCATCTCGCGGTAGGTGGGGCCGCCGCGCACGCCGGTGCCCACGCCCGGCGCCTCCATCGGGTCCAGGCAATCCAGGTCGAAGCTCACGTGCAGGTGGGTGTCCTCGTCGACGTCCTGCAGCACCTCGGTCATGGTGTTGCGCATGCCGTGCTCGTCGAGGTGGCGCATGTCGAAAACCTGCAATCCGAGCTTGCGGATCGCCTTTTTCTCCTCGGAGTCGACGCTGCGGATGCCGATGAAGTCGAGGTTGTCGGGGCTGAGCGCGGCGCGCTCTCCGCTCCAGCCCACCAGCTCCGCCGGGCCGAACCCCAGCAGGCAGGCGGCCGGCATGCCGTGGATGTTGCCGCTGGGGCTGATGGCGTCGGTGTTGACGTCGGTGTGCGCGTCCAGCCAGATCACCCGCAGGTTCTTGTGTTCCTGCCGGCACTGCCGCGCCACCGCGCTGATCGAGCCGATGGCCAGGCAATGGTCCCCACCCATCAACAGCGGCACGTGGCCCATCGCCAGGTCGGTGGAGACGGCGTCGAAGACCGCCCGGTTCCAGGCCGTCACTTCGGGCAGGTGGCGGATCCCGTTGGTGGGCTCCTTCCACGGGTTGGGCGGGCCGGCCAGGTTGCCCCGGTCGATGACGCCCAGGCCGTGCGCCCGCAGCGCGTCGCCTATGCCCGCCACCCGCAGGGCGTCGGGTCCCATGCCCGCACCGCGGACGCTGGCACCCACGTCCGTCGGGGCGCCGATCAGGCTTACTGTTTTCATGCGTGCGCTTCTCCCAGGTCAGCGGCCATGACGGGAGATTGTGCGGCAACCCCGCAGCTGCCGGTCACCGTTTTTCTACCGGCCTGGCTGCAGCCGCAGCACCACCCGGCGCCGGCCCACGGTCGCGCCCTTGATGCTGGCGATCACCTCGTTGCGCCAGGGCCGCAGCGCCTCACGCTGTGGCGCGTCCATCCACCCGAGCTGGTCCACCGCCTCCACGGTGGCGGCGAACAGAGCCAGCTTGTTGCCGTCGCTGATCTTCACGGCAAGGGCCTGGCCCCGGCCGCGGCTGGCCACCACCTGCACGCCGTCGGCGCCGACTTTGGTCACCCAGTCCCCCTGTCCGGCCTGCATGAAGGCAAGGTCGTTGCGCCCGGTGCCCGAGACCAGCTCAGGGTGTGCCGTCATCGCGTTGGCCAGCGCGTCGAAGCTCTCGCCGAACTGCGCATCGGCCTTGCCGCTGGCCAGCCGCGCGAAGCCGCGAGCGAGATTCGCCAGCGGCATGGCGTAGTTGGGCGCCGAGCAGCCGTCGATGCCCAGGGCCAGCTGACCCTCTTCCAGGCCGACGGCCGCGGCGACGTCGCGCCGGATCGCCAGCTGCAAGGGATGCGCGGGCGCCACATAGGTCTGCAGCGGCAGTCCGTGCTGCGCGCAATAGGCGAGGAAGCCACTGTGCTTGCCGCTGCAGTTGTGGTTGCGCTCGTCGTAGCTGCCCGGCGCCGGCGGCGGGTAGGCGCCCAGTTCCGCGAAGAAGGGCACGTGGCAGCCGCATTGCAGCCGCTGGTAGCCGACGCCGGCCTTGGCCAGGATGTTGTCGACCTGCTCCACGTGCATGGCTTCGCCGCTGTGGCTGGCGCACAGCAGCGCCAGGTTGGCCGGGGTGAAGCCGAAGTGCCGCACCCCGCCGCCCTGCACGAAGGGCAGCGCCTGCAGCGGTTTCAGAGTGGAGCGGGTGAAGGTGATCCAGTTCGGGTCGCCCGCGCTGGCCAGCACGCGGCCGCCGGCGTCGGTGACGGCGACGGCGCCGAAGTGGACGTTTTCCAGGGTGTCGCCGCGGGTGGTTTCGACCAGGGGGATGAGGGAAGCCATGGAGGATTGTGCAGGACCGCCGCTCCCGGCCGCGCCTTCAGGTCGGGCGCAGGGTGTATTTCACGGTCTCGCGGCGCAGCGCGTGAATCCCCTCGGGCAGCCGGATCCACACCACGTCCTGCTCCTCGGCGACCAGCATGCCCTGCCGCTCGAAGCCGTAGGCCGGCGGTTGCCAGCCGACCTTGAAGTCGATCAGGCGCTCTTTCGCGAGTTGTTGCGGACTCTCGGCAACCAGGCGCCGCAGCAGGCGGACGTAGCCCTCGCCGACCGCGGTGGCCATTCCGGTCGCCCGTTGCGTATCCGTGCTGGAAAGGGCCGCGAGCGAGTGGAGGCCCGGCAGCTCGAAGACATACCTGCCGGTCCATTTCTGCGCGCCTTCACCTTGCTCCACCAGGATGGCCGCGGACACCCTCAAGGTGTCGCCCTCCAGTTTCCGGACGTGCAGGTAAGGCGTGATGCGGGGCTGACTCGCATTCGCCGAATCCCCAAGCGCGAAGCCGGCGTTGGCGGCCGCCTGGACGAACGCCGACTTCACGTCGATACCCAGCTTGCCGCGCATCTGGTCGATATCGGCCTTGGTCCTGGCCTCGATCAGCGAAACGTTTGCCATCACCCCAAGCGGCCCCAGCAGCAGCCCCAAGCCCACGCCCCCGCCTCCCTCCGTCTGGAAGTAGACGATCCGGCGGTCGTCATCGAGATGGCCCGAAACGTGGCTTGTCTGGTCCACCTGGGCCGAGCGGGAGAGCACATGAGGAACGAGCCCGACTGGGCGGGGCTGCGGTGGCTGCATGGGCGGCGGGCCACCGGCGCACGCGGACAGCAGCAGGGCGCAGAGGACCGTGGCGAGGGACTTCAGACAAGTCATGACGTCGGGAACGGAGTGAGGAGGCGCCAAGCATACGATTTCCTTTGCACCCCGACACTGCTCCAATCAGAGGAAGCAGCTCCGTCGCGCAGTTGACGGGAGCCGGATCGCCGGGATCGCACAATCCCGCCATGACCGAACTCCGCTCCCCCTTGCAAGCCCAGGTCGTGCAGTGGCTGGTGGCGCCCGGCGACGCCGTGCGTGCCGGCGACGTCGTGGTGATCCTGGAGGCGATGAAGATGGAGCACGAAGTGCGCAGTCCGGGCAGTGGACGGGTGCGCGAGCGCTTGTTCGGGGAAGGGGAGACGGTGGGGGAGAGGGAGGTGCTGCTGACGCTGGAGGTCGGGGCGGTTTCGGCGCTGCAAGCCCCCATCCCCGCCCTCCCCGAGAGGGCGGAGGAAATCCGCCAGGACTTGCAGAAGGTCGTCGAACGCCATGCACTCACGCTTGACGCCGCCCGGCCCGAGGCCGTCGCCAAACGCCACGCCCTCGGCCTGCGCACGGCGCGCGAAAACGTCGCCGCCCTCTGCGACCCCGGCTCGTTCGACGAGTACGGCGCGCTCGCCGTGGCGGCGCAGCGCAGCCGCCGCAGCGAGGAAGACCTGCAGCGCAACACGCCGGCCGACGGCATGGTCACCGGCATGGCCAGCATCAACGGGAGGCGCGCCGCCGTGCTGGCCTACGACGCCACCGTGCTGGCCGGCACCCAGGGCTTTCGCAACCACCAGAAAACCGACCGCCTGCTGGGCATCGCGCTGAAGAACCGGCTGCCGGTGGTTCTGTTCGCCGAAGGCGGCGGCGGGCGGCCGGGCGACACCGACATGCCCATCGTTGCCGGCCTGCACGTCCCCACCTTCGCCAGCTTCGCCCGGCTGAACGGCCAGGTGCCGGTGATCGGCATCGCCGCCGGCCGCTGCTTCGCCGGCAACGCGGCGCTGCTGGGATGCTGCGACGCCATCATCGCCACCGCCGGCAGCAACATCGGCATGGGCGGACCCGCGATGGTGGAAGGTGGCGGCCTCGGCGTGTTCCGGCCGGAAGAGATCGGACCGGCGGCCACGCAGCACGCCAATGGCGTCATCGACGTTCTGGTCGAAGACGAGGCCGAGGCGGTCGCCGCGGCGCGCCGCTACCTGGCGTTCTTCCAGGGGCCCTCGGCCTCGTTCCAGGCGCCGGAAGCACTGGCCCTGCGCGACGTGGTGCCGGAGAACCGGCTGCGCGTCTACGACAGCCGCGCCGCGCTGGCCGGGCTGGCGGACGTGGACTCGCTGCTGGAACTGCGCACCGGCTTCGGCATCGGCATCCACACGGCGCTGGGCCGCATCGGCGGGCGGCCGGTCGGCCTGCTGGCCAGCAACCCGCTGCACCTGGGCGGCGCCATCGACGCCGATGCCGCCGACAAGGCCGCCCGCTTCATGCAGCTGTGCAACGCGCACGGATTGCCGCTGGTCAGCCTGATCGACACGCCCGGCTTCATGGTCGGGCCCGCGATCGAGCAGCAGGCGCAGGTGCGGCACGTGAGCCGGATGTTCGTCGCCGCGGCCCACCTGCGCGTGCCCTTCTTCAGCGTGGTCCTGCGCAAGGGCTACGGCCTGGGCGCGATGGCGATGGCCGCCGGCGGCTTCCATGCGCCCGACGCCACCGTGGCCTGGCCGAGCGGCGAGTTCGGCGGCATGGGCCTGGAGGGCGCGGTCCGCCTGGGTTACCGCAAGGAGCTGGAGGCCGTGCCGGAAGGACCGCGGCGCGAGGCCCTGTTCGAGCAGCTGGTGGCGAAGCAGTACGCCGCCGGCGCGGCCCTGAACATGGCGGCCACGCTGGAGATCGACGCGGTGATCGACCCGGCCGACACGCGCGGCTGGCTGCTGCGCGGGCTGGAGGCTGCGCGCACGGCGCCGGCGACCGGGCCGCTGGCCATCGACACCTGGTGAGCGCGCTCAGGCGTGCTCGTGTTCGATCTCGACCTCGATGCGCCGGTCCGGCACCAGCCACACCAGCGCCGCCGCGACATACAGCGCCTGCGCGACCCAGGGCACCCACAGCGTGGAGACGATCGCCGCGATGTACACCAGCGGCGACAGCTTGCCCTTCAGGTCGCGGCCGACCGCGGTGCGCAGCAGCGAATGGCCGGCCTGGGAGCGCATGATCGCCTGCTGCAGGATCCAGTAGGCGCAAGCCGCCATCAGCAGCACCAGGCCATAGAGCGCCGACGGCGCCGCGGCGAAATGGTTCTCGCCCATCCAGCCGGTGGCGAACGGCAGCAGCGACAGCCAGAACAGCAGGTGCAGGTTGGCCCACAACATCGCGCCCGTCACCTTGCCGACGGTGTGCAGCAGGTGGTGGTGGTTGTTCCAGTAGATGCCGACGTAGACGAAGCTCAGCACGTAGCTGAGGAGCACCGGCAGCAGCGGCCGCAGCGCCTCGAAGCTGTCGCCATGCGGCACCTTCATCTCCAGCACCATGATCGTGATGATGATCGCGATCACGCCGTCGCTGAACGCTTCGAGCCGGGTCTTGCCCACGCCTATTCCGCCTTGATCCCGGCTGCCTTGATCAGCGGCCACCATTTCTCGATCTCGGCCCGGTGGAAGGCCGCCAGCGCCTCCGGCGCCTGCTGCTCGCGCGGGAAGATTTCCTGTCCCAGGTCGGCCAGCCGGGTCCGCACGCCGGGGTCGGCCAGTGCGGCCACCAGAGCCGCATTGAGCCGGGCGACCACGTCCCGCGGCGTGCCGCGCGGCGCCCACAGCGCGTGCCAGCGCGAGAAGTAGAAACCGGGCAGGCCGGCCTCGTCCACCGTCGGAATGTCCGGCGCCGCCGCCAGCCGGCTGGGGGCGGTGACGGCGAAGCCCTTGATCTTGCCGCTGCGCAGGTGCGGCAGCGAGTTGGTGGGGTCGTCGATGATCAGGTCGATGTGGCCTGCCAGCAAATCCTGCATGGCCGGTGCGGCGCCGCGATAAGGCACGAACTGGAAGCGCGTCCCCGTGAGGTTCTGGAAGAACACGCCGCCCACGTGCTGCGGGCTGCCGGCGCCGGCCGTGCCTTCGGTCGCCTTGTCCGGGTTGGCCTTCAGCCAGGCGATGAGGCCGCGCAGGTCGCTTGCCGGCAGGTCGTTGCGGCCCACGATCACGTAGGCATTGGTGGCGATCAGCGCCACCGGCTCGAAGTCCTTCAGCACGTCGTACGGCAGCGTGTAGACGGCGCCATTGACCACGTGGGTGCTCCAGTGGCCGACGATCAGCGTGTAGCCGTCCGGCGCCGAACGCGCCACCCGGCCGACGCCGATGTTGCCGTTGGCGCCGGCGAGGTTCTCCACCAGCACCGGCTGGCCCAGCGTCTTCTGCAGGTGCTGCGCCAGGATGCGCGCGATCACGTCGGTGGGGCCGCCGGCCGCGAAGGGCACGACCAGCGCCACGTTGCGGGAAGGATAGCCTTGCGCCGCCGCACCGGCCGCGAGGGCCAGCGCGGACAGCCACGCGATTGCGGTCCGAATCGGTTTCATGCCGGCACCTCCGGTTGCGGGCGTCGAGTCTGTGCCCGCCGCGGACGGCTGTCAAACAGCCTGGCTAGCCGCCAAGGCAGCGGCCCTGCCGCTCGAGCCAATAGGCGACGTTGCCGACGATGGCGATGCTGCCCGACACCACCAGGCTCGCCGCGGCGGTGGCGCCGGCGGCCACCAGCAGCACCGCGCAGCCCTGGTTGCTGCAGCCCTGGATGGCGGCGAGCTGCACCGGCTGCAGCGTCATCTGGCGCGCGACGGTTCCGCACTCGGGGTCGTAGACGCCGACCGTCACCGGCACCATCACGCATGCCGCCAGCAGCAGCACGGGGGCGAGCGCGACGAGGCGATGCAGCATGGGCTTTTCAGGCGACGCGGAACAGGATGGCGTCGCGGTTGCCGGCGGCGCGCTGGAAGAAGGCGGTGAGCCCGCGCACCGCTTCCAGCACCTGGTCCACCGGCGCTTCCATCAGGGCGCCGTCGCAGCGCTTGCGCAGTTCCGGCTCGGCCAGCTTGGCCAGTTGGGCCGCGGTGGCCTGGACCTTGTCGGCATACGAGTAGCCGGCCATCGCCGGGATCACCGTGGTCTGTTCGGCGCCGCAGCCGGCCTCGGCCTGCAGCACCTGGCTCAATTCGTACCAGACGCCCTTGGCCTGGCCGAAGCTTTCACGCGGCTTTTCGCTGGCCGCGCCCTGCAGGAACTGCGCGTGATCGAGTTCGCCCGCGAGCAGGCGTTTCAGCTGGTCGTCCGAAAGCGCATAGAAATCCCCGTCCCCCATGGTCCGTCTCCCTCCGTTCCGGTGCGGCCCACTCTACAAGTGGCGCGGGCAACCGGCTACCGAAGGGCCGACAAGCGGCCACGCCCTGCGGCGCCAACGCCACGGTCTAGGCAGTTTGCCTAGGTTTCGAGACCGGGGCACGGCTATATTCCGGCGCCATGGCAGCCCACGCGCAAGTCCGCCTTGCATCCTTTTCCGCCGCCGGCTATGCCCTCCTTGGCATCGTCGGCATCCTCTATCCCCTCGCCCACTCCGGCAACCTGCGCGTGCTGCGCGCGGCGCTCTCGCATCCGCCGGTGTGGCTGGCGATCGTCATCGCGGCGCTGGTGGCCTGGGGACTGGCGAAGCGCCAGGCCTGGGCCTGGTGGCTGGGCGTGGCCGCGGCCGGCTACCAGCTGTGCATGCTGCTGTTTGCGTACGTGCGCGGCCCGGCGTTCGGCCACTTGCCGCGGCCCTGGACCTTGATCGCGATGGTGCTGTTGCTGCTGGTGGTGGTGCTGTTGCTGCCGCGGCCCGCGCGGCTGGCCTGCAATCGGTAGGGTGGGTTCGCGCAGCGACCCCACCGCTGGGGTGCGCTGCGCGCAACCCAGCCTACCGCAGCAAGGCAACGGCCGCCGAAAACGTCAGAAACGCCGCCGCCGTCGTCAACAGGATGATGCGGGCGATGCGGTCGGTATCGGCGGCGAAGCGCTCGGCCAGCAGCGACACGTTGCTGGCGCTCGGCAGGGCCGCCACCAGGATCATCACGTGCAACGTGAAGGGATGCAGCGGCAGGCCCGCCGCGCGCATCGCCGTGCCCACGCCCCACACCAGCAGCGGATGCACCAGCAGCTTGACCAGGGCCACTGGCACGTAGTCGCGCGCAGGCAGCGGCGCGTGTTCCTCCGCGGCGGCGCGGTACTGCGAGCGCGCCAGCACCGCGCCGATGGTGAAGAGCGCCACCGGCGAGGCCGCATCGGCCAGCAGGCCGATGGTGTTCATGACCGGCGCGATCGGCTGCACGCCCAGCCAGGACGAGAGGCCGCCCAGCACGATGGCCCAGGGCATCGGATTGAGCGCGGCGCCCTTCAGCGCCTTCTTCGCCGCTTCCGCCGCGCCGTGTTCGTCGGCGCTGTCCAGCCGCGACAGCGCGATGCACAGCGAGGTGGTGAACACCAGGTCGATCAGGATGGTGAGGATGGCGGGCCCGGCTGCCCGCGGCCCGAGCAGCGCCACCAGCAGCGGCACGCCCATGAAGCCGGTGTTGGAGAACGCCGCCACCAGCGCGCCGAAGGCAGCGTCGTTCCAGCGAATGCGCGCGTTCATGCTGAATTTCACGGTTCCGGCCACCATCAGCGCAGCGCACACGAGCCAGGCGCCGACTGCGCTGGGGTCCAGCAGCTGCGCGATCGGGGTGCCGGCGCCGAAGCGGTACAGCAGGCAGGGCAGCGCGAAGAACAGCACAAAGGTGTTGAGCCCGCCGATCGCCTCCAGCGGCAGCATGCGCCGGCGGGCGGCGACGTAGCCCGCCAGCACCAGCGCGAAAAACGGGAACGTGACGACCAGGATGTCAAGCACGGGGCGTATTGTCCCTGCAACGCGGTTCGGCGGCGCCCGGGCGCCGCAGGGGGCCGCCGGTATGATCGCCGCTGCCCCCCGCCTCGTCTCCTCGCTCTCCCCTCTCCCGCAGTCCCCCCCGCCTCCCGATGTCCGCAGGCCTGAATCTCGCCCAGCAAGAAGCAGTGAATTACCTGCACGGGCCCTGCCTCGTGCTGGCCGGCGCGGGCTCGGGCAAGACACGCGTGATCACGCACAAGATCGGCCGCCTGATCCAGGCCGGGCTGGAAGCGAAGCGCATCGCCGCCATCACCTTCACCAACAAGGCCGCCGCCGAAATGCGCGAGCGCGCCAAGCAGCTGGTGGGGCGCGAGGCCAAGGACGTGCTGATCTGCACCTTCCATGCGCTGGGCGTGCGGATGATGCGGCAGGACGGCGCCGTGCTGGGGCTGAAGCCGCAGTTCTCCATCCTCGACACCGACGACGTCACCAGCATCCTGAAGGACGCCGGCGGCTCGGTCGATGCCGCCACCGCCCGCCAGTGGCAGTGGGACATCAGCCGCTGGAAGAACGCGGGACTGAACGCGGCCCAGGCCGAGGCCCAGGCCAAGGACGACCACGAGCGCATGCTGGCCAAGGTCATGGCGCGCTACGAGGAGCGGCTGGCGGCCTACCAGAGCGTCGACTTCGACGACCTGATCGGCATGCCGCTGAAGCTGCTGCGCGACTTCCCCGAAGTGCGCGAGAAGTGGCAGAAGGCGCTGGGGCACGTGCTGGTCGACGAATACCAGGACACCAACGCCACCCAGTACGAGCTGCTGAAGCTGCTGGTGGGCGAGCGCGGCCGCTTCACCGCGGTGGGCGACGACGACCAGTCGATCTACGGCTGGCGCGGCGCCACGCTGGACAACCTGCGCAAGCTGCCGCTGGAATATCCCACGCTCAAGGTCGTCAAGCTGGAGCAGAACTACCGCTCCACCAGCGCCATCCTGCGCGCCGCCAACAACGTCATCCAGCCCAACCCCAAGCTGTTCCCGAAAACCCTGTTCTCCGAGCTGGGCGAGGGCGAGCCGGTGCGCGTGGTCGATTGCGACAACGAGGAGCACGAGGCCGAACGCATGGTCGCGCGCATCCAGTCGATCCGCGCCAACGGGGTGAACAAGGACTGGAAGGACTATGCGGTGCTGTACCGCGCCAACCACCAGGCCCGCGTGTTCGAACAGGCGCTGCGCAAGGCGCAGATCCCGTACAAGGTGTCGGGCGGCCAGAGCTTCTTCGACCGCGCCGAGATCCGCGACCTGTGCGGCTGGCTGCGGCTGTGGGTGAACAACGACGACGACCCGGCCTTCCTGCGCTCGGTGACCACGCCCAAGCGCGGCATCGGCCACCAGACGCTGGGCAGCCTGGGCACCTTCGCCAGCCAGTACAAGCTGAGCCTGTTCGAGGCGCTGTTCTCGCCCTCGCTGGGCAGCGTGCTGAACGCGCGCGCCGTGGGCAGCCTGCACGAGTTCGGCCGCTTCGTGAACGACCTGCAGTTCCGCGCCAAGCACACCGTCGGCGCCGAAGATGCGCGGGCCTTCCTGCTGGAGTGGATGAAGGACATCGGCTACGAGAAGCACCTGTACGACAGCGAGGACAGCGAGAAGCTGGCCG
>JAQGMU010000028.1 GCA_028292195.1 Ramlibacter sp.
AGGATCGGCACGTCCACCAGTTCGGACAGGGCGATGGCCCGGTGCGTGGCCTCGCGCTCGACCAGCATGGGACGCGAATGCGCGTGGTAGCGCGGCGCCGTGCGGCCACTGGCTTCCAGCCGCTTGGTGAGCCACTCGATGCAGTCGGCGTTCTCCGCGTGGACCATGGCCATCGCGCCATGCTCGCGCGCGACGTCGAACACGTCGAGCATCTGGCCGTCGTCCAGCTTGAGGTCGTCGTACGTCATGTAGATCTTGAACGAGGTGTAGCCCTCGCGGATCAGCGCCGGCAGCTCCTCCTTCAGCACGTGCGGCGTCGGGTCGCTGACGATCAGGTGGAAGGCGTAGTCGACGTGCGCCTTGCCCTCGGCGCGCGCGTGGTAGTCCTCGACCGCGGCGCGCAGCGACTGGCCCTTCACCTGTGCCGCGAAAGGGATCACGGTGGTGGTGCCGCCGCAGGCCGCGGCGCGGGTGCCGGTATCGAAGCCGTCGGCCATGCGCAGCGGCGGCTCCATCGGCTGGTCGAGGTGGCAGTGGGCGTCGACGCCGCCTGGCGTCACGGCGCGGCCGGCGGCATCGATCTCGCGCGCGCCGGGCGCCAGGGCCAGGCCGAGCTGGACGATGCGGCCGCCGCGCACGCCGATGTCGCAAAGGAAACTGTCGCTGGCGGTGATGGCCTGCGCGTTGCGCAGGACCAGGTCGAAATCGGGCATGGGTTGTGGGTGTCCGGGGGGTCAGGCGGCGGTCCAGCCGCCGTCGACCATGAGCTGGGCGCCGGTGACGAAGCTGGCTTCGCCGCTGGCGAGAAAAAGGATCGCGCTCGCAACGTCGTCCGGCCGGCCCAGGCGCGGCCAGGGCGTGCGGCGGGTGGCGCGGTCCATCACGGCGGGATCGAGGGCGCGGCCGCCGGCACCGGTCTGGATCTTGCCGGGCGCGACCGCGTTGCAGACGATCTGCTGCGGCGCGTAGTCGGTGGCGACCTGGCGCGTCAGGTAGGCGATGCCCGCCTTGCTGACGCCATAGGCGAGGTCTTCCGGCGCGGCGATCACGCCGTGCTGCGAGGCCAGGTTGACGATGCGGCCGCGCGCTTCGTCCTCCGGCGCCTGCGTCACCATCTGGCGCACCGCGGCGCGGCAGCAGCGATAGACGCCGCCCAGGTTCACGTCCAGCACGCGCTGCCAGTCGGCCTCGTCCAGTTCCAGCAGCGGCCGCGCGTGGCGGATGCAGGCGTTGTTGACCAGGACGTCGAGCCGGCCGTAGCGCGCCACCGTCTGGGCCACCAGCGCATCGACCTGCGCCGTGTCGGCGACGTCGGTGCGCAGGAAGATCGCCTCGTGGCCGTCGGCCGCGATCAGTTCGGCGGTCGGGATGCCGCCTTCGACGACCTCCGTGGTGACGTCGGCCACCACCACCCGCGCGCCGTGCGCCGCCAGCAGCCGCGCCGTGGCCCGGCCGATGCCGGAAGCGGCGCCGGTGACGATGCAGGCCTTGCCGGCCATGCGCGGGCCGAATTTCGATGGGTGGAGGCCGTCAGGCATGTTGCAACCAGTCGTGGAAGTCCCGGGCCGCTGCCGCCAGCGGAAAACGCGGGACGAAGCCGGTGTCCTGCCCCAGCCGGGCGACGTCCAGCACGGCGCGGTCGTAGGGTGCGTAGCAGTCGACGTTCGCCGCCTCGCCCGGCCCGGCGATGCGCCAGCGAAAGCCGGGATGGCGTTCGAGCACCTGCCCGCACCATTGCGCCAGCGTCCAGACGAAGCCGGCGCCCAGGTTGTAGGTGCCGTGCGGGCAGCGCGGCTGGTCGCACAAGGCGGCGATGGCGGCGGCGGCGTCGCGCACGTACAGCCAGTCGCGCCGGTGCGGCCGCGGCAGCAGTGCCGGCTCGCCGCGCGCGGCCAGGCGCAGCACCTGCAGTGGCGCGATGGGCGTGTCGCGCACGCCGCTGTCCGCTTCCCAGGGGCCGAAGCAGGTGCCGAGCCGGCCGACCACCAGGTCCAGTCCGGCCAGGTCGGCGAAGCGGCGGGCGGCGGCCTCGGCGGCCTGCTTGGAGATGCCGTACAGGCCTTCGGGCCGCAAGGGCGTGCGGTCTTCCTGCAGCGCGTCGCCGCCTTCGCCGCTGGCGCCGTAGACCGAGCCGGAGCTCACGTGCACGACGCGGCCCACGCCGCAGTCGGCCGCGGCGGCCAGGGCCGCCAGCACGCCGCCCACGTTGACTTCGAAGACGGCTTGCGGCGTCGCCCGCTCGCGCTGCGGCCCGGCGGTGATCGCCGCCAGGGTCACCAGCCGCGCCGGTGCGTGCCTGCGCATCGCGGCTGCCAGGGCTGCCGTGTCGCCGACGTCGCCCTGCTCCATCGCGAACCGTCCGGGCAGTCCGGCAAAGGTCCGCAACGCCCGCGCGGGCGGCGCGGACCGATCGAAGCCCACCACCGTCTCGCCGCGCGCCAGCAGGTGTTCCGCCAGCGCCAGGCCGACGAACCCGCTGGCGCCGGTGATGAAGGTGCCCATGCCTGCGCGCTTCAGGCCGCCCGCAGCGCGGGCTCGCGCACCGGCTGCAGTGCCGGTTGCGGGGCGGCCTGCGGGATCGCCTGCGGCCGCAGCAGCGACAGGATGTGGCGCTTGTAGTCGTTGAAGCGCGGACTGGTGGGGTCGCGCGGCCGCTCCAGGTCGATCGGGATCAGCTCGCGGATGCGGCCCGGCCGCGCCGACATCACGGCCACGTGCGTGCCCAGCGCCAGCGACTCGTCGATGGCGTGGGTGACGAACACGATGGTGGTCTGGCTTTCGCGCCAGATCCGCACCAGTTCCGCGTGCATGTCCATGCGGGTCTGCTCGTCGAGCGCGCCGAAGGGCTCGTCCATCAGGATCACCTCGGGATTCATCAGCAGCGCCCGGGCGATGCCCACGCGCTGGTTCATGCCGCCCGAGAGTTCGCTGGGAAAGTGGTTCTCGAAGCCGCGCAGGCCCACCATGTCGATGAAGCGCTGCGCCTTCTCGCGCCGGACCTCCCTGGACGCGCCGCGCATGGTCAGGTGGAAGGCCACGTTCTCCCAGACGCTCAGCCAGGGCATCAGCGTCGGCTGCTGGAACACGACGCCGCGGTCGGCGCCCGGCGCGCTGACCTGCTGGCCGCCGACACTGACGGTGCCGCTGGACGGCTTGTCGAAGCCGGCGATCATGTTCAGCAGCGTCGACTTGCCGCAGCCGCTGGGGCCCAGCAGGCAGAGGAACTCGTTGCGGCCGACCTTCAGGCTGACGTCGTCGAGCGCCTTGACGGCGGTCTTGCGTTTCGGGTCGTCGAACAGCCGCGAAACGCGGTCGATGGTGATCAGGGTCATGGGCTCAGGCCTCCCGTGCCTGCAGGGTGGAGCCACGCTGCCAGCGCAGGACGTGCGCCGCCAGCAGCTTGATGCCGAAATCGCTCAGGAAGCCGAGCAGGCCGATGCTGACCATCGCGGCGATCACGATGTCGTAGCGCAGGAAGTAATAGGAGTCCCACAGCACGTAGCCGACGCCGCTCTTCACCGCCACCATCTCCGCCGTCACCGTCAGCATCCAGGCCGAGCCGATGGCGATGCGAAGGCCGGAGAAGATGCTGGGCAAGGCGGCCGGGAACACGATGTAGCGCAGCAGCTTGTGCGGCGTGCCGCCGGTCATGGCGCCGGCGCGCAGCAGGTTGCGGTCGCAGGTCTTGACGCCGTGGATGGTGCTCAGGAGCACCGGGAAGAAGGAGCCGAGGAACACCAGGAAGATGGCCGGCTTGTTGGCGATGCCGAACCAGATGATCGCCAGCGGGATCCACGAGACCGGCGGCACCGGCCGCAGCACCTGCAGCACCGGCTCGATCAGTTTCTCGGTGGTGCGCGACCAGCCGATCGCGATGCCGATGGCGACGCCGAGGACGGTGGACAGCGCGAAGCCGGCGAACACCCGGCTGGCGCTGGCCGCCACGTCGAAGATCCAGTGGGCGCTGTAGGTCTGGGTGTTGCCGTCGGTGCCGAACACCCAGTCCGCCCAGGCCACCAGCACCCTGGACGGGGCCGGCAGCAGCGCGGCCGGCAGGATGCCGGAGCGGGAGAAGATCTCCCAGCCGACCAGCAGGGCGAGCGGCACCAGGCCGCGCTCCAGTCGCAGGTACAGGTTCACGAGCAACGGTGGCATCGGCATCGCGCTCTCCCGGCTCAGTAGCCCAGCGCCGACTTCGGCTTGCCGGTGACCGCTTCCAGGAAGCGGTAGTCCATGTTCTTCTCCACCGCGGCGCTGACGTCGCTGCCGATGTACTTCAGGTCGCGCATCATCTGGGCGATGGCCACCGCCGAAGCCCGCTGCATGCGGTAGTCGGGGTACAGGTTGGCGACGGCGCCGGTGGCGATCGCCTTGTCGAGGCCGGTCACCTTCTGGATGGTGTCGACGAACAGCGGCTGGTTGCCGGCCATCAGCTCGTTGACCTTGACGATCGAGCGCACCGTTTCCTCGACGGCCTTGGGCTTGGCGGCGATCACGTCCGAGCGGGTCACGATCAGGTTGGTCAGCTTGCCGGCCGCCTGGTCGTACGGATAGGCGAAGAACTTGGCGGCCTTCACCTGGCTGATCTGGGTGGCGAACGGCTCGGTGGTGGCGATCAGTTCGACTTCACCGCGGCGCAGCGCCTGCACGTGGTCCGACGGGTTGGGGATGTTGATGAACTGCACTTCCTTGTTGATGTCGATGCCCTGCTTGGCAAAGGCACCGCGCATGTGGATGTCCTGCGCGTTGCCGCGCGAAGCCGCCACCCGGAACGGCTTGCCCTGGGCCTTGTACTCGGCGATCAGCTTCTTCAGGCCGGCCCAGTCGTTTTCCTTCACCGGCAGGTCGTTGCCGATCAACATCTGCGAGCCGCCGCTGATCTGCCCGGAAATCGCCACCACGTCGAAGCCCTTGTCGAGGGCCGTGGCGTAGTGCAGGTAGGTCACCTGGGCGACGTCGATGCTCTTGGACACCAGCGCCGTCAGCACGTCGTTGCCGGTGTTGAAGGGAATCGCCTCGAGCTTGACGACGCTGGCGCTGGCGTGGGCGGGGGTCAGCGAGATGGGGGTGCAGTGGGCGCACTTGGCGTAGCCGAGCTTGATGGCCGGCGCTTCCTGCGCCTGGCCCACCAGCGGCAGCAAGGCCGCGGCGGCCAGGGCGATGTTGGCAATGAGCTTGAACATGGGGTTCCTTGAGAACGGGAAGGATGCGGGCCGCGGATGCGGCACCGCCGGAGAGAAGCACGGACCGTGCCCGGTTTGTATCCAATCCGGCACCGGGATTGGATGCAGTTTTCAGGCGTTCGCGGTCCGCGCGAAGCGCGCCGCCCGGTATTCGCCCATGGTGACGGGCGGATAGAGCGGCGGATGCTCCGCATCGGTGCAGGAGGGCAGGCACTCGATGCGGGTGTCGTAGTCGGGGATGGCGAAGAAGGCCAGCGACATGCGCTCGGCGCTGCCGCCGGCGGCCGGCGGCGGGTTCACCACGCGGTGCGGCGTCGACTTCCAGCGGTCGTTGCACCAGCGCATCATGGTGTCGCCCAGGTTGACCATGAAGCCGTCGAAGTCCGGTGCGGCGACCCAGCCGCCGCTGCGGTTGCGGACCTCCAGCCCGCCGATCGTGTTGTTGTCGCTGTAGACGATGGTCAGCAGGCTCAGGTCGGTGTGTTCGCCGGCACGCAGCTGGCCCGGCTCCCAGGGCTGCGTGTACGGCGGATAGTGGATCAGCCGCAGCTGGTCCGGGCTGTGCTTCATCCGGCTGGGGAAGTAGTCCGCGTCGACCCCGAGCACCTGCGCGAACAGGCGCGTCAGGTGCAGCTTGAGCGCCTGCATCGCGTCCCAGTAGGCGAGCGCGCGGGGGCGGAAGGCCGCCGGCGCCTCCGGCCAGCGATTCGGGCCCCAGTGCGGGCGCGCGGCGGCACAGGTGTGGTACGCGTCCTCCGGGTAGGCCTCCGGTCCCACCGTGAACACTTCCTTGAAGTCCGGCGGCGTTTCCTTGCCGGCCAGCCGTGCCAGCGTTTCGCTGCCGAAGCCGATGTAGGCCCGGTTCAACTCGGGCCGCTCGCGCCGGACGCGGAGCTTTTCCGCCACCGGCAGCGCGAAGAAGCCGCGCGCCGCCGCCAGCGCATCGGCGATCACCGCGGCCGGCACGCGGTGGCCGACGACACCGAAGAAGCCGGTGTCGGCACAGGCCTGCGCAATGGCCTGGGCACAGGCGCGGAAGCCCGCGGCGCTGTCGAAACTTGCAGCGAGATCCACCACGGGGATCTGCGTCATGGTCGGGGTCTGGGTCGGGGCTGTCATGCCGGCAGACATGCAAACCCCATGCCATTTTGTGGCCTCAGCCGAGCAACGCCTCGGCCAGGTCGAGTTCAGGGTCCTCGCGC
>JAQGMU010000397.1 GCA_028292195.1 Ramlibacter sp.
CGCCGGCGGCGGCCGCTCCGGCGGCGGCGGCGGCGGCGCCTGCTTCCGCGGTGGCGCCGGAGCCGGCTGCGGCCGCATCGCAACCGGCGCCGACTGGCGCGGTGGCAACTCCAGTTCGCTAAACGTCCATCGTAGGGGGCGCAAAAGCGCAGCCTTGCGCACCGGCATCCGCGGTGCGCAGCAAGCTGCACACCCTAAGGGGAATCAGCGCAGCCGGCGAATCAGGCTCGACGTATCCCAGCGGTTCCCGCCGTCCGCCTGCACGTCCGCATAGAACTGGTCCACCAGCGCCGTCACCGGCAGCCGCGCGCCGTTGCGCTTGGCCTCGTCGAGCACCAGTCCCAGGTCCTTGCGCATCCAGTCGACGGCGAAACCGAACTCGAACTGGCCCGCGATCATGGTCTTGCCGCGGTTGTCCATCTGCCAGCTCTGGGCCGCGCCCTTGCCGATCACTTCCAGCACCTGGTTCATGTCCAGGCCGGCCTTCTGGCCGAAGGCGATGGCCTCCGACAGGCCCTGCACCAGGCCGGCGATCGCGATCTGGTTGACCATCTTGGCCAGCTGGCCCGCGCCGCTGTCGCCCAGGCGGGTGCAGGCGCGCGCAAAGGACATCACCAGGGGCCTGGCCGCCTCGAAGGCCGCCGCGTCGCCGCCGCACATCACGGTCAGCAGGCCGTTCTGGGCACCGGCCTGGCCGCCGGACACCGGGGCATCGATGAATTTCACGCCGCGCTTCGCCGCTTCGGCGGCCAGCTCGCGGGCGACGTCGGCCGAGGCGGTGGTGTGGTCGACGAACACCGCGCCGGCCTTCATGCCGGCCAGCGCGCCCTGCTCGCCCAGCACCACCGAGCGCAGGTCGTCGTCGTTGCCGACGCAGCAGAACACGAAGTCGCAGCCGGCCACCGCCTCGCGCGGCGTCGCTGCGGCGGCACCGCCGAACTCGGCGCGCCAGGCTTCACGCTTGGCGGCGCTGCGGTTGTAGACGGTGACTTGATGGCCGGCCAGCGCGAGGTGGCCGGCCATCGGGAAACCCATCACGCCAAGGCCGAGGAAGGCGACCTTGCGGGACGGAACGGATTCGTAGGTGCGGGGGTTGGTGCTGCTCATCGCACGACTTTATCAGCCGTTCAACACCGGACATCTGGACTCAGAAGACGCAGAGATCGCAGAAGAAACCCTCTGCGTCCGGTTGCCGGCCTCAGACGATCGCCAGGTGCTCCGTGCCGGCCGACAGGTCCTGCGTCTTCGCCCGCTGGCTGTTCAGCTTGATCTGCAGGCGCAGGTCGTTCACCGAGTCGGCGTTGCGCAGCGCGTCCTCGTACGAGATGACGTTGCTTTCGTACATGTCGAAGAGCGCCTGGTCGAAGGTCTGCATGCCCATGCCGCGGCTCTTCTTCATCACTTCCTTGATCTCGGACACTTCGCCCTTGAAGATCAGGTCCGAGATCAGCGGCGAGTTGAGCATGATCTCCACCGCCGCGCCCCGTCCCTTGCCGTCCTGCTTGGGCACCAGCCGCTGCGAGATGAAGGCCTTCAGGTTGAGCGACAGGTCCATCAGCAGCTGCGGCCGGCGCTCTTCCGGGAAGAAGTTGATCACGCGGTCGAGCGCCTGGTTGGCGCTGTTGGCGTGCAGCGTCGCCATGCACAGGTGGCCGGTTTCGGCGAAGGCGATCGCGTGCTCCATGGTCTCGCGGTCGCGGATCTCGCCCATCAGGATCACGTCGGGCGCCTGCCGCAGCGTGTTCTTCAGCGCGGATTCCCAGGTGTCGGTGTCGAGACCCACTTCGCGCTGTGTCACCACGCAGTTCTTGTGCGGGTGGACGAATTCCACCGGGTCCTCGATCGTGATGATGTGGCCGTAGCTCTGCTCGTTGCGCCAGTCGATCATGGCCGCCAGCGTGGTCGACTTGCCGGAGCCGGTGGCGCCCACCAGGACCACCAGTCCGCGCTTGGACATCACCACGTCCTTCAGCACCTGCGGCACGTTCAGCTTGTCGATGGTCGGCAGCACCATCGGGATCACCCGCAGCACCATCCCCACCTTGGACTGCTGCACGAAGGCGTTGACGCGGAAGCGGCCCACGCCCGGCGGCGAGATCGCGAAGTTGCACTCCTTGGTGCGCTCGAACTCGGCGGCCTGCTTGTCGTTCATGATCGAACGGGCCAGCGCCAGCGTGTGCGACGCATTCAGCGGCTGCGGCGACACCTTGGTGACCTTGCCGTCGACCTTGATCGCGGGCGGGAATTCGGCCGTGATGAACAGGTCGCTGCCGTTGCGGCCGACCATGAGCTTCAGCAGGTCGTTGATGAACTTTGTTGCCTGGTCGCGTTCCATGAGGGACGGCTCCTTGCTTAGCCTGGGAAATTCTCGGGGATCTTGGCCTTGCCGCGGGCTTCGCCGGCGCTGATCATGTTGCGCTTGACCAGGTCGGTGAGGTTCTGGTCCAGCGTCTGCATGCCGACGCTGTTGCCGGTCTGGATCGACGAGTACATCTGCGCCACCTTGGCTTCGCGGATCAGGTTGCGGATGGCGGACGTCGCCAGCATGATCTCGTGCGCCGCCACCCGGCCGGCGCCGTCCTTGGTCTTGCACAGCGTCTGCGAGATCACCGCCTGCAGCGACTCCGACAGCATGGCGCGCACCATTTCCTTTTCGTCGGCCGGGAACACGTCGATGATCCGGTCGATGGTCTTGGCCGCGCTGGAGGTGTGCAGCGTGCCGAACACCAGGTGGCCGGTTTCGGCGGCCGTCATCGCCAGGCGGATGGTTTCCAGGTCGCGCATTTCGCCGACCAGGATGCAGTCCGGGTCTTCCCGCAGCGCGGACTTCAGGGCGGCCGCGAACGACAGCGTCATCGGCCCCACTTCGCGCTGGTTGATCAGGCACTTCTTGGACTCGTGCACGAATTCGATCGGGTCTTCCACCGTCAGGATGTGGCCGTACTCGGTTTCGTTCAGGTGGTTGACCATCGCGGCCAGCGTGGTCGACTTGCCGGAGCCGGTGGGGCCGGTGACCAGCACCATGCCGCGCGGCTTGAGCGCCAGGTCCTGGAAGATCTTGGGCGCGTTCAGCTGTTCCAGCGTCAGGATCTTCGACGGAATGGTCCGGAACACGGCGCCGGCGCCGCGGTTCTGGTTGAAGGCGTTGACCCGGAAGCGGGCGAGGCCTTCGATTTCGAACGAGAAGTCGACCTCCAGGAACTCTTCGTAGTTCTTGCGCTGGGTGTCGTTCATGATGTCGTACACCATGGCGTGGACCTGCTTGTGGTCCATCGGGTCGACGTTGATCCGGCGCACGTCGCCGTGCACGCGGATCATCGGCGGCAGCCCCGCGGAGAGGTGAAGGTCGGACGCCTTGTTCTTGACGCTGAATGCCAGCAGCTGGGTAATATCCACGAATCCCTCTTATGTATGACCCCTCCCTCGGCGGCACCTGCCGGGGATGGCCGGTCCATTATGACCACGATTGCCAGCAACCTCCAAGGGGTCCGACAGCGCATCGCCAAGGCGTGCGCGGAGGCCGGACGCGACGTGAACGAAGTCACGCTGCTTGCCGTTTCCAAGACCTTCGGGCCGGACGCGGTGCGCGTGGCCCATGGCGCGGGCCAGGCCGCCTTCGGGGAGAACTATCTCCAGGAGGCGGTGGAGAAGATCGCGCTGCTGGCCGACCTGCCCTTGCAATGGCACTGCATCGGCCCGATCCAGAGCAACAAGACCCGGCTGGTGGCGGCCCATTTCGCCTGGGCGCACACGGTGGACCGGCTGAAGGTCGCCGAGCGCCTGTCCGAGCAGCGGCCGGCCGACCAGCCGCCGCTGCAGGTCTGCATCCAGGTCAACATCGACGGCGGGGCCAGCAAGTCAGGCGTGGCGCCGGAGGACGTGGCCGCCCTGGCCCACGCGGTGGCGGGCCTGCCGCGCCTCGCCTTGCGCGGGCTGATGACGATTCCGGAACCGGCCGCCGACTTCGAAGCGCAGCTGGCGGTGCACCGCAGGGCGCGCCAGCTGTACGACTCGCTGCGCGCAAGTGGCTTGGCGCTCGACACGCTCTCGATGGGCATGACGGCGGACCTGGAAGCCGCCATCCACGCCGGCAGCACGCTGGTGCGGGTGGGAACGGCGATCTTCGGCGGCCGCGCTTAAGGCCGCGCGGCTTACTTCTTCGGCACCATCGGCGGCTTCACGCTGCCGCAGTCCGCGCCCAGCCACTTGCCCGCGGCGTCCATCTCCATGGTCTCGGGCTTGCCCTGGGCCATGGTCTTCACCACCATGTGGCTCTTGTAGGCCTCGGCGCCCATGAAGGTGAACTCGCCCTCGCCGCTGGAGGGCGGCTTGGTGCAGTTGAAGGCCATCTTCATCGTGTTGCCGCTGCGCTGTTGCTTCGTCATGGTGCAGCCGTCCTGCATCGGCACGTCGTTGCGATCGGCCATCTCCTTGGTCATGCACATCTGCATCGTCATGCCGCCGCCGGCGGCCGGCGCCATGCGCACCCCGCGCTGGGCCATCATGGCCTCCATCTGCTTGCGCTGGTCCGGGGGCATGGAGGCGAGCTGCTTCTGCATCTCCACCATGGCCTGGTCCATCTCCGAACTGCCCTTCATCTTGTTGTTGATTTCCCACAGGCCGGGTTTGAGCGACTGGGCGCCGGCCGGCAGGCAGGCCGCGGCCAGGACGGCAGCGGCAAGAACGAAGGGGATGCGCATGGGGGCCTCCTGGAGAAAGAGCCGATTCTGCCGAGGCTGCGGCGACGCTTCCAGAGGCGTTACCCGCCCTGCGTGAATTGCTGCACGCAGGGCACCCGAAGGGATGAGGCTGCTAGGCCCGGGCGCCCAGGCGGCCCAGGTCCAGCAGGGGCGCCGGCGCGCTGAGCAGCGGCAGGTCGGGTTCCGCATGCCTGCGTTCGTCGACCGCGTCGTCCGCGCGCCCTTCCACCTTGAACTTGGCGACGGTCTGCACCAGCACCTGCGCCTGCTGCGCCAGGAGTTCGGCGGCACCGGCGGCCTGTTCGACCACGGTGGTGTTCTGCTGGGTGTTGCCTTCCATCTGGGCGATGGCGCGGTTCACCTGCTCGATGCCGGCCAGCTGCTCGGCGCTGGCATGGGCGATTTCGGCCACCAGCGCGTTCACCTTCTGCACCGAGGCAACGATTTCGTCCATCGTCCGGCCCGCGTTCTCCACTTCGCGTACGCCGCCGGCGACCCGGGTGGTCGATTCGGCTATCAGTCCCTTGATCTCCTTGGCGGCGGTGGCCGAGCGCTGCGCCAGCGAGCGCACTTCGGACGCCACCACGGCGAAGCCGCGGCCCTGGTCGCCGGCCCGGGCCGCTTCCACCGCCGCGTTGAGGGCGAGGATGTTGGTCTGGAAGGCGATGCCGTCGATCACGCCGGAGATTTCGGCGATGCGGCTGGACGACTGGTGGATGCCCTGCATGGTGGCGACCACTCCGCGCACGGCCTCGCCGCCGCGGGTGGCCACGCTGGAGGTGCTCTTGGCCAGCTTGTTGGCTTCGCCGGCACTCGCCGCGTTCTGCTGCACGGTGGCGGTCAGCTCCTCCATGCTGGAGGCGGTTTCCTCCAGGCTGGCCGCCTGGTCCTCGGTGCGGGCAGCCAGGCTGACGTTGCCGCGCTCGATCTGCTGCGCGCCGTTGCGCACGCCCAGGGCGGCGGTGCGGATGTCGTTCACCGAGTCGGCCAGCGACATGCGCATCCATTCCAGCGCCCCGACCAGTTGGGCGATCTCGTCGTCGCCGTGGCTCTCCACCTCCTGGGTGAGGTCGCCCTGCGCCACCTTGAGCGCGGCTTCGCGGGCGGCGTGCAGCGGCTGCACCACGCCGCGGGTGGTGAAGAAGGCGACGCTGACGCCGACCACCACGGCCAGCAGCGTGAGGCCGGCCACGAACAGCAGGACCATGCGCGAGCTCGCGCGGTTGCGCTCGACCGAGGTGCGGGCTTCGGCGATGGCGGCGCGGGTGAAGTCGCGCAGGTTGGTCTGCAGGTCCTGCTGGCGCGGCGCCACGGTTTCGGCGACGAAGGCCTTGGCCTCGTCGAACTGCGCGTCGGCAACCTTGCCGTGCACCGACTGCTCCAGGCCGTCCAGCTCGCGCTCCAGGGCGAAGATCTTCCGTGCCGACTCGCGGGAGGCCGTCACCTGCGACGCCCCGGCCAGGGACTCCAGCCGCTTGGCGGCTGCCGTCCGGGCCTGGGTGTTGGCGTCCAGCTTGGTTTGCAGCCCGCGGCGGACGGCAGGGTTGTAGCTCAGGACCAGGTCGCGCAGCATCACCGCGCGCTGGGCGGCCAGGTCCTGCACCTGGCCGATGGCGTCGATCAAGCCGATGCTTTCGCTCACCAGGCCGTCGGCCTGCCGCTGGTAGGTCTGCAGCCGTTCCAGGCTGACGCCCGCGACGAGCAGCAACAGGGCCAGGACCAGCCCGAAGCCGAACCAAAGGCGGGTGGCGATCCCGCGCGTCCGAAAATAGCGCATGCGCATGGAAATCCGTTAGCGCCTGGCGCAGGAGGAAAGGAAAAGGGAGGGTTCAAGCGCTCGAAGGCGCGCCGCGCGGGCGAGGCCGCGGGATGGTTCAGGGCACATGCTTGCCTCAGGCCTGCACCGGATCGCGGCGCGCCTGTAACTTTGTGTTTCGGTGGCCCGGAATTTGCACTAAACCGGCGGCCGATGCAAGCCTTGTCGCGGCTGGACAACGGAAGCGCTGTGCACTAGTTGGCGCGCGGAGAGCGCCGGCCGCCGCGAGGCCGGGCGGCCGCGGAGATGGGATCAGCCCTTGAGCAGGTTGCGCGAAACCTGTTCGCGCTCCGTGTCGCCCAACAGGTCGATGGCCGTCGGCAGCTTGCCGTCGAACTTGCCCAGCACATCCTGCAGCGCCTGCAAGGTACGCAGCAACTGCTGGTCGCCGCCTTCACTTTGGCCGACGTGGGAACGCGCGTCTTCAAGGGCGCGGAACAGCAGGGCGCGGGTGTTGCCGCGGATGACCAGGTTGCCGTCCGCCTGCCAGATCGCCTTGTGCATGTATTTCATGGAGCATCTCCGTGGGATGCACGAAGAATCGGCGATGGGCCAGCCATTGGCTGTGGGCGCTGCGTACCTCTTGGGGCCGGTCCGGGTCGGGCCACCGCGTCGGATGAGGGGATAACGGCGGCGTTGCCTCCGCGGTAACACCGTGTCAGCCAAACACCGGCAAGCTCCTCAGTGCGCGCCCGCGGCCGCCTCGCTGCCAGCCCCGCCGCGCTGCGGATGGGTCAGCCAGACCAGGGGGATCAGCGCCAGGAACAGCAGGGCCGAGCCGAAGAAGATGTCGTTGGCGGCCAGCATGAAGGCCTGCTGGTCGACCAGCCGGTTGATCTGCGCCAGCGCCTGCTCCGCCGTCAGCCCGCTTGCGCGCAGCCCGGCCAGGACCTGCTGCGCCGCCACGCTGCCGGGATTCACCGCCTCGGACAGCTGCGCATGGTGCAGCGCAGCCCGGCTCTCCCACAGGGTGGTGGAAACCGAGGTGCCGATCGCGCCGGCCGTGATGCGCACGAAGTTCGTCAGGCCCGAAGCGGCCGGCATGCGGTCCGGCGTCAGCCCCGACATCGTGATCGTCATCAGCGGGATGAAGAAGAAGGCCATCGCCACCCCCTGGATCAGGGTCGGGATCAGGATGGTGCGCATGTCGGCCTGGGTGTTGAAGTTCGAGCGCATCCACAGCACCAGCCCGAACACCATGAAGGCCAGCGTGGCGTAGCGGCGCGGATCGACCTTGCCGACCGTCTTGCCGACGAAGGGCGAGAACACCAGCGCCAGCAGGCCCACCGGCGCCGTCACCATGCCGGCGTCGGTGGCCGTGTAGCCCATGAACTGCTGCAGCCACAGCGGCAGCAGCACCACGTTGCCGAAGAACAGACCGTAGCCGACCGAGGTGGAGATCGTGCCGGCCCAGAAGTTGCGCCGCGCGAACAGGCGCAGTTCCACCACCGGGTGCTTGTCGGTCAGCTCCCAGATCACGAAGAAGGCAAAGCCCACCACCGCGGTCAGCGCGAGCGCGACGATCAGCTGCGACTGGAACCAGTCGTTCTCCTTGCCCAGGTCCAGCATCATCTGCAGCGAACCGATCCACACCACCAGCAGTGCCAGGCCGACGCTGTCGATCGGCAGCTTCTGCTTGACGCTGTCGCGCTTGCGGTAGATGCCCCAGGCGCCAGCGGCGGCAACCAGGCCGACCGGGATGTTGATGTAGAAGATCCAGGACCAGGTGATGTTGTCGGTGATCCAGCCCCCGAGCAGCGGCCCCATCACCGGCGCCACCAGGGTCGTCATGGCCCACATCGCCATGGCCAGCCCGGCCAGCGCCCGTGGATAGCTGGAAAGCAGCAGCGTCTGCGACAGCGGGATCATCGGCCCGGCCACGAAGCCCTGCAGCGCGCGGAAGCCGATCAGCATCGGCATGGTCGGCGCCAGGCCGCACAGCCAGGAAGCGATGACGAACAGGATCACGCTGCCGACGAACAGCCGCACCTGGCCGAAGCGCTGCGACAGCCAGCCGGTGAGCGGCACCGCGATCGCGTTGGCGATGGCGAAGCTGGTGATGACCCAGGTGCCCTGGTTCGGGCTGACGCCCAGGTCGCCGGCGATGGCCGGCAGCGAGACGTTGGCGATCGAGGTGTCCAGCACGTTCATGAACGTGGCCGCGGACAGCGCGATGGTGCCCCACATCCGCGCCGAGCCTTCCAGCGGCGGATGCGGCAAGGCCACGGGCGGACTGGCGGTGGCCATGTTCAGCGGGTGGAGGAGGAGGCGCTGGCGGCGCGGGCCACGGTCTGGTGGGCGGCCGGCTGGACCTGGCCGTTGGTGGCGCGCTGCGCCGTGGCGGCAGCCGGCGCGCGGCCGGAGTTGAGCGCGATCACGCGGCGCACTTCGGCGGCGGCGCCGTCGTCCTGCGTCGCAAACACCTGCGTCTGCGTGGTGGAGCCGCCGCGCGGGGCGTCGGCCAGCGTCTTGCCGTCCTGCTTGCTCACGTCCACCGTGGCTTCCATCGACAGGCCGACGCGCAGCGGAAACTTCGCCAGCTCCGACGGCTCGAGCGCGACGCGCACCGGCACGCGCTGCACCACCTTGATCCAGTTGCCGGTGGCGTTCTGCGCCGGCAGCAGCGAGAAGGCGGCGCCGGTGCCGACGCCGAGACCGGCGACCGTGCCCTTGTATTCCACCTTCTTGCCGTAGATGTCGGCGATCAGGGTCACCGGCTGGCCGAGGCGGATCTTGCGCAGCTGCACTTCCTTGAAGTTCGCGTCGACCCACACCTGGTTCAGCGGAATGATCGACATCACCGGCGTGCCGGCCGCGATGCGCTGGCCCAGCTGCACCGTGCGCTTGGCGACGTAGCCATCCACCGGCGCCGGCAGCGACGCGCGCTGCTGCGCCAGCCAGGCCTCGCGCACCTTGGCGGCGGCGGCCTGCACCTGCGGGTGCTGCTCGACGTCGGTGCCGGCGGTCATGGCCTGGTTGCTGGCCAGCTGTTCCCGCGCCCCCAGCACCCCGGCCTGGGCCGCGGCCAGCGTGCTGCGCGCGCCGCTCAACTGGGTCTGCGTGTGATTGAGCTCTTCGCGCGAGACCGCGCCGGTCGCCACCAGGGCGGCACGGCGGTTGTAGTCGTCGCTGGCGCGCGCCAGCTCGGACTGCGCCTTCGCGGCGTCGGCTTCGCGCAGCGCGATCTGCGCCGACAGCGAACCGTTGTTGGCGTAGAGCGTGCGCACCTGGCGCACGGTCTGGCCCAGTGCCGCCTCGGCCTGGTCGAGCGCCACCTGGGAGTCGGCCGGGTCGAGGTTCACCAGCGGCTGGCCGGCCTTCACGAAATCGGTGTCGTCGGCGTGGATGGCCATGACGGTGCCGCCGACCTGGGGCGTGATCTGGATCACGTTGCCCTGCACGTAGGCGTTGTCGGTGCTCTCGTAGTGGCTGGCCACCAGCCATTCGTAGGCGGCCCAGCCCAGGCCGCCGACGACGACGATGGCGGCCAGGGCCGTCAGGGCCTTCTTGCGCTTGGGGTTGCCCTTGGGGGCCGGCAGGGCTTGCACTTCGCTCATGGGGTTCTTCTCTCTTCAGGTGTTCAGTGGGCGGCGACGGTGGCATCGGCGGTATAGCCGCCACCCAGCGCGCGATAAAGGGCAACGCGCGCATCGAGCACGCGGGCGGCCAGGTCGACGCCCAGCCGGCGCTGGTTCAGCACCGAGCTCTCGGCGGCCAGCACGTTCAGGTAGGTGCCGAGGCCGGCCTGGTAGCGCTGCAGGGCGATCTGGTAGGCGCCTTCGGCCGCGGCTTGCGCTTCCGCCTGTTCGACCTGCTGCTTCGCGATCGACCGCAGGCTGGCGACGGCATCGGCGGTCTCGTGGATGGCTTCCAGCACGGCGCCGTTGTAGCTCTCGATGGCGGCATCCAGGTCGGCCGTCCTGCCGCGCAGGTTGGCGCGCAGCCGGCCGGCGTCGAAGATCGGCAGGCGGATGGCGGGGCCGGCGCCGTACTGCAGGCTGCCCATGTCGAGCAGGCGGCCCAGGCCGATGGTGGACAGGCCGACGAAGCCGACCAGGTTGATGTTGGGATAGAACTGCGCCTTGGCGTTCTTCACGTTCTCGCCGGCGGCTTCGACACGCCAGCGCGCGGCGCTCACGTCGGCCCGGCGGCCCAGCAGGTCGGCGGGCAGTGCCGGCAGCGCGGTGGCCGCGGGCAGCGTTTTCAGCGCCGGCACCGCGGCGACCTCGGGCACGTCCGGCTTGCCGACCAGCGCGGCCAACGCGTTGTGGGCGACCTGGGCCTGCTCCTGCAGCGCCTCGATCTGCTGGCGCGCCTCCGGCAGCGCGCCTTCGCTTTGCCGCAGCTCCAGGTTGGTGTCGAGACCGGCGCCCACGCGCTGGCGCACCAGCTGCAGCTGCTGCCCCCGCTGCTCCAGCGTCCGTTGCGACACCGCCAGCTGCTCGCGCACCCGCACCAGCTGGAAGTAGCTGCGCGCCACGTTGGCGGCCAGCACGACGCGGGCCGCTTCCACGTCGGCTTCCGCGGCACGGGCGCTGCCCAGGGCCGCCTCCAGCGCCGCCTTGTTCTTGCCGAAGAAGTCGAGTTCCCAGCTGCCGTTCAACTGCAGCGTGCCGCTGTCACTGGTGGAGCCAGCCAGCGGCGGCGGGTACAGGCCGTTTTCCGAGTAGCGCTGGCGCGTGATGTCCAGGCTGCCGGTGACCTGCGGCAGCGTCGCGGCATGCGCCACTTCGGTCACCGCCTGGGCCCGGCGCAGCCGCGCCTGGGCCACGCCCAGCGACGGGTTGCCGCGCAGGGCCTCCTCGACCAGCGCATTCAGCTGCGCATCGCCGAACTCGCGCCACCATTGCGGCGAAACCGCGGGCACCCCGGCGGCGCCGGTTTCGGCGGCGGCGGGTGTGCGCAGCGTGGCCTGCGGGTTGATGCCGGAGAAGCTGGCGCAGCCGGCCAGCAGCAAGGCAGCGGCCAGGCCGGCGGTCAGCCGGCCGGGGATGAATTCAGTCATTCGGTTTCTTTCGTTGCTTCGCCCTGGACGGCCAGCGCGTTGTCCAGCACGCGGCGCAGCAGGTCTTTCAGTTGCTGCCATTCGGCGATGCTGAGCGGCTGCAGGAAGGCGTTCTGCACCTGGCAGAGGACGGCCGGAATCTGGCTTGCGGTGGCGCGGCCCTCCTCGGTCAGTTCCAGCTTGACCACGCGGCGGTCCTGCGAGGACCGCACGCGCTTCAGCAACCCCTTGGCTTCCAGCCGGTCCAGCGTGCGCGTCATGGCGCCGGCGTCCAGCGCGCATTCGCGCGCCAGCTCCGCCGCCGTCGAGACCTCACCCATGTGCAGCTTGAACAGCGGCACCCACTGGGCGTGGGTCAGGCCCTGCGGCTCCAGCGCCTGGTCGATCTCGCCCGCCATGCAGGTGAGGATCCGCTTCATCAGGTAAGCGGCGCTTTCGTCGGGGTGGTACTTCTCGGGCCGGTAGAAGACCTTCGGTGCTTGCGTGGTGGCCATGGAGCCGGGATATTACTTGCCTAGGCAAATATTGTCAAGGCCACCCTTGCCGGGGCAAGCACCTCGGCGGTTCGTGCTTCAGCCCCCGGTGTAACGGTCGCGCAGCTCGCGCTTGAGCACCTTGCCGATATCGCTGCGCGGCAGCTCAGGCAGGAAGCGCAGGCCGGCCAGGCGCTGGGTCTTGCCCAGGCGCTCGTTGGCCCAGAGGCGCAGCGCCTCGGGCTCGGGCGGGGACGCGCCGGCGGCCGGCACCACGAAGGCCACCGGCGTCTCGCCCCATTGCGCCGACGGCACGCCGACGACGGCGGCGTCGGCCACGCCGGGGTGCTGGCGCAGCACGGTTTCCAGGTCGCTCGGATAGATATTGAAGCCGCCGCTGATCACCATGTCCTTGCGCCGGTCCATCAGCGTGAGGAAGCCCTCGGCGTCGAAACGGCCGACGTCGCCGGTGCGGATGAAGCGCTGGCCCTGGGTGTCGTACCACTCGGCCTCGCGCGTCCTCGCCGGCTGGTTGTTGTACGCGATCATCATCGCGCCGGAGCGGCCCACCACTTCGCCGATCTCACCGGCGGCGACTTCGTGGCCGTCCTCGTCGATCAGGCGGATGTCGTGGCCTTCGGCCGGCCGGCCGACGGTGGCCAGCTTGTCGGGAAAGGCGTGCGCCTCCAGGATGCAGGTGCCGCCGCCCTCGGTCATGCCGTAGTACTCCACCAGGCCGCCCGGCCAGCGCGCCAGCACGTCGGCCTTCAGCGCCGCGGCGAACGGCGCGCTGGTGCAGAACTTCATCCGGAAGGCCGACAGGTCGTGGCGGCCGAACTCCGGGTGTGCCAGCAACCGTTGATATTGAACGGGCACCAGCATCGCGTGGGTCGCCCGCGTTTCTTCGGCCAGCCGGAGATAGCTCGCGGGATCGAACCGTCCGTCCGTCAACACCACGCAGCCGCCCTTGGCCAGGCAGGGGAACACCGAGACCAGGGTGGTGTTGGAGCACAGCGAGGTGGCCACCAGCGCCACCGCGTCCGGGTCGTAGCCGTAGTTCTCGGCGCGCGCCACGTGGGCCCAGCGCATCGCGTAGGGCTGCACGATGCCCTTGGGCGTGCCGGTGGTGCCGGACGAATAGATGATGTTGAACGGCCAGTCCGGCTGGATGTCCACGCTGCGCGGCCGGCTGCCGGCAGGCAGCAGCCAGGCCCGCAGCGCATCCGGGTCATCCATGCGGATGCGGCGCACCGGCGTGTCGAAGGGCGGCACGCCCGCATCGGCGAAGAACAGCTTCGCGCCGCTGTCCGCCACCATTCCCGCCAGTTGCGCCGGCAGCGCCGTGTTGGGCAACGGAGCCACGGCGGCGCCCGCGCGCAGGCCGCCCAGGAACAGCACGAGGTAGTCGATGGAATTGGCGCCGCACAGCGCAATGCCTTGCCGCGGCTGCACGCCGTCGCGTTGCAGGGTCGCGGCCACGCGGTCGATGGCCGCGTCGAGTTCATCCCAGCGCAGGCTGCGATCGCCCTGCCGTGCCGCAAGGTGGCGCGGATGGGTCAGTGCGAGTTCGCGCAGCACATCGGGGATGGCGCGAAACGGCGGCAGGCCGGCGGGCACTGTAGCTTGGGCATTCACGGCGGCGTCTCCTCTTTTCACTCACTGTACGGCACAGCCAGCCGTCCGCCGTGTCCGACACGGGACCGGTGCCGGTGCCGACGCGGCACTGGGCCGTGGCCGCCCACACTCGGACGCAAGCAAAATCCAAGGAGGCAACAGCATGGCCTACAGCAGCATCATGGGCGCCGACAAGGCGCCGACCAACCCCAGCGGCCGCGAAGCCGACCTGCTGGGCCCGAGCGACAACTCGGACAGCGGCAGCGACACCGTCGGCACCAGCGAGGCCCATGAAGACAGCGACTCGCGCGGCACCGGCGAACGCGGGGCGGTGGCGGGCGCCGACGCGCGCGAAGGCGCGGACATCATGCCGGACAGGATCGTGAACCTGGCCGATGGCGAAGGCTCCACGGAACTCGATGCGGACGCGATGGAACTCACCGACCTCGGCAGCGACGACGCGGAAGCCGAGGACGACGCGGCGTCCGACCGGGCCTGAGTCCCATGGCCCGCAGCGCGGCGCCGCCGGACCCCCTGCGGCGCGTGCGCAGCGTGCTGCGCGAAACCTTCGGGCTGGCGCGGCTGCGGCCCGGCCAGTCCACCGTCATCGAGCGGGTGCTGGCCGGCCAGCCGACGCTGGCCGTGATGCCCACCGGTGCCGGCAAGTCGCTGTGCTACCAGCTGCCGGCCCTGCTGTTGCCGGGTCGCACGCTGGTGGTGTCGCCGCTGATCGCGTTGATGAAGGACCAGTGCGAGTCGCTGCGCGCCAACGGCATCGCCTGCGCGCAGGTGAACAGCGGCGTCGACGGCGAGGAAGCGCGTGCCGCCGAGGCCGCGGTGGCCGACGGCAGCGCCCGCATCATCATGACCACGCCCGAGCGGCTGGCCGACCCCGGCTTCCTCGAGGCCTTGTCGGCGCACCCGATCAGCCTGCTGGCCATTGACGAGGCCCACTGCATCTCGCACTGGGGCCACGACTTCCGGCCCGCCTTCCTCGAGATCGGCCACGTGCTGCCGCGCCTGGGCAAGCCGGTGGTGCTGGCGCTGACGGCAACCGCCACCGACGAGATTGCACGGGACATCTGCAAGCAGCTCGGCATCCCGGCCGACGGCGTCGTGAATACCAGTTCCTACCGGCCCAACCTCGACCTGCGCGTCGTCACGCTGGAGAAGGAAGCCGACAAGCTGGCCCAGGTGCTGAAGCTGGTGCACGGAACCGCCGGCAACGGGATCATCTACACCGCCACCGTCAAGGCGGCCACGGCCGTGCACCAGGCGCTGCTGGACGCCGGCGAATCGGCCGGCCTGTACCACGGCAAGCTCCCCGCCTCCGAACGGCACGCCGCGCAGGAGGCCTTCATGGCGGGAGAACGGCGCGTGATGGTCGCCACCAATGCCTTCGGGCTCGGCATCGACAAGGCCGACATCCGCTTCGTGCTGCACTACCAACTGCCCGCCACCCTGGAGGCTTACTACCAGGAAGCCGGGCGTGCCGGCCGCGACGGCGCGCTGGCGCGCTGCACCCTGCTGTTCCTGCGCGGCGACAAGGCGATCCAGCAGTTCTTCATGGCCGGCCGTTATCCGGGGGAAGAAGACACGGCCGCCGTGGTCCAGGCCCTGCGCGAACCGCCGCCCGAGGGCACCGACGCCTGGACGCTGGCACTGCTGCAGGGCCGCGTGGCGCGGGCCCGTTCCAAGCTGCAGGTGGCGCTCGGCCTGCTGCGCAAGGACAGGATCGTGCGCCAGGAACAGGACGGCTCGCTGCACCTGCTGCAGGCGCGGGCCGGCGGAGCCCGCATGCGCGAGCTGACCGAGGCCTACGGCAGGAAGCGCGACCTGGACCGCGAGGCCCTGGAGCGCATGGTGTTCTACGCGCAGACCGGCCAGTGCCGCTGGCGGGTCGTGCTGGACCACCTGGAAGGCGGCGCGCCCTTCGAGCGCTGCGAGCACTGCGACAACTGCCGCCGCATCGCGGCGCATGAGGCGGTGGTGGAGGACCTGTTGCAGCGGGCGCCGGAGGCCGGCAAGGAAGCCGGGGAAGAAGCGAGCGCACCGGTGTTCACGCGCGGCGACCTGGTGGAAGTGCGGCGTTACGGCCGCGGCGTGGTGGAGGAAGCCAGCGCGACGCAGGTGACGGTGGCATTTGCGGATCGAAGCCGCAGGAGCTTCCTGCCGGAGTTCGTCAAGCGGGCAAGGAAGTCCGTTGCGCGGAAGGAAGCCGCGGCGGGTTCGGCTTCCATGTAATTGGACCGCAGTGTTCGGTGGGGTCGCTTCGCGAACCCACCCTACAAGACACCTGCAACGTGTAGGGTGGGTTCCGCGCCAGCGGACCCCACCAGCCAATTCATCGAACGCTCACGGACATCCTCTTCCACCACGGATCCGACCAGCGCTGGAACGCCCCCAGCGCATTCGGCTCCGGCGATTGCTTCTGCGTGAGCAGCGTGTCCAGCGCCACCACCTCGTAGCTGCGGCGATACCGCCCTTCACCCCGCGCCTCGCGCGCCACCAGCACTTGCTGCCCACCCGGCACCCAGCCGGCGAATTCAGCGTAGCCCAGCCCGGGCTGCAAGCCGGCCGGCGGCAGCACGTCGATGCGCCACTGACCGCCTTGCTGGCGGAACACCCAGAGCTCGCGCCAGCCGGCCAACGGCTGCACCGCCAACGCCAACGCATTGCCTTCGCGATTGAGCGTGGCCGACTGCGGCCAGACCAGCGCGTAGGTGCAGCGGCGCGCGAGCGGACGGGCCCCGTCGTGCCTGGCGTCGACCAGCAGCACGCAGGTCTCGCCGGGCTGCCCGGCAACAGTCACGATGCCAGGGCGCGCCGACAGCGGCGCGGCCTCCGAGGGCGCCACCGCCGCCCAGCGCGAGGCATTGGCGCGCATCGCGGCGTCGTTGTAGCCGGCCTGGTCCTCTTCCAGCAGTTCGCCGCGCTGTACGCTGGCCAGTTCGGTGAGCGCGCGCTGGGCCGCCGTCTCGCCGCCCTCACCCACCCGCGCCTGCCCGTAGGCCACCGTGCTCCAGACCGCCACCCGGCGCAGGGCGATCTTGTTCTTCAGGTAGCCGGGCAGGCCCGACGTGTCGACACGATCGAGCACCGCGGCCCGCCAGGTGTTCAATTCGTGCAGTTGCCGCGGCGGCAGCGCCGGATCGGTGCACTCCGGCTGTGTCAAAGCCAGTGCCGCGCGCGCCTGCTGCCGCGGCTGCGACGCCATCGCCAGCACCCGGCGGAAGGCTTCGCCCTCGTAGCAGATGCGCATGCGGCCGTCCTGCTCGTAGCTGGTGAACTTGATGCCGTAGCGCGCCGCCACTTCCAGGTGCGCCGAAACCGTGGCCGGGGCCGCCTTGCCGGCCGCGCCGCCGTTGGTGGCACGCTGCGCCAGCCGATCGGCCAAGGTGCCCAGCGCTTCCAGCGCCTCGCTGCCCTCGGCGCCGCGCACGGCTTCGGCGGGCGCCGCTTGCAGCCAGGCCGCCGCCACCCCGATGCCGAGCGCCTCCGCGCCCGGCGCCTCGCGGATGAAGCGCAACACGGCCAGCAGTTCGGGCGCCTCGGCCGCGGTCAGCCCGGTGCGCTTGACCTGGCTGGCCTTGACGAAGCCGCCGCGCTCGCGGCGGTGGTCCCACACCTGCAGGTAGTCGAGGCGCTCGCCGCGCACTTCAAGCACTTCGCCTTGCCAGAGTTGCGCCTGCTGCGGCGCCGCCTCGCGCGGCGAGGCGCGCAACACGGCGTGGTCGGTAGTGACGATGGCCGTCGCCAGGCTGGCCGCGGCGGCGGCGCCGGTGATCGCGCTGCCCAGCATGGCTCAGTCCTCCGCGCCCTGCGCGCCTTCGCGTGCGGCCGCGTGCTGGGCCTCGGCACGCCCGGACGGTGCGCCGCCTCCGAGCAGGTTCGCGGCCAGGAAGCCGCCGCCGCTGCCGGGCGGGGCGATGATCACCTGCACCTTGTCCGAGAGCTTGTCGGCCAGGGTCTTCTGGATCAGGAGCGGATGCCGGCTGATCAGGCTGCCCTCGCGCGCCATCTGTTCGGCGTTGGCCTGGCCCACCTTCTCCACCCGGTAGGCCTCGGCCTCGGCCAGCTTGCGGCGGGCATCGGCCTCGCCATTCGCCTCGATCCGGCGCGCCTGCGCATTGCCTTCGGCGATCTTCATGCGCGACTCCTTCTCGGCCTCGGCTTCCAGCTTGCGCTGCTCGATCTGGCGCTCCTTGAAGGGCAGCACGTGCTTCATCGCTTCCTCCTGCGCGCGGGCGGCAATCACCTGCTCGCGGGCGGCGGCCTCGGCCCGCACTTCGCGCCGCACCTTTTCGGCATTGGCTTCGAGCTCGCTCTCCTTCACGCGCTTGTCCTTCAGCTCCAGCGTGTAGCGCATCTTCTGCGTCTCCAGTTCCTCGGCCAGCAGGCCCTCCATGCCGCGCTTGTAGTCGGCCGGCAGGTCCACCTTGCCGACCTGCACGCTGCGCAGCACCAGGCCGTCGGCGGCGAGGCGGGAACGCAGGTCGGATTCCAGCGTCTGCTGGATCTCGAGCCGCTTGGTCGAGAAGATCTCGCGCACCGTGTAGCGGGCGAACACCTTGTAGACCACGCCCTGCACCGCCGGCTCGACGACGTCAGCTTCGACGTTGTCCGGCAGGTCACTGGCGCGCCGCGCAAGCTGCGCCGGATCGAGCGCATAGCGCACCGCGAGGTCTATGCCCACCGACAGGCCTTCGACCGACTGCACCGGCGCCGGGCCCGTGGCGCTGGCGATCTGCGCCGGCCGGTAGCTGCGGTCCCGCAGCGAAAACACCTGGGCGTGATGCAGTCCGGGCAGCACGAGGATGGTTCCGTCGCGCCATTGCACCGCATGCCCCGTGATCTGGTTGGTGCGCACGCCGAGCTCGCCCGGGCCGGCGGTTTCCACCGGCGGGTGCGCCCACAGCAGCCACCCCGCCGCGCCCACGGCGGTGGCGATGGCCAGCGCGCGGCGCGCCCGCAGCACGCGGTCGAATGCGCCCTGCGCGAACAGCGGGTCGGTGGTGCCGGGGCGGCGCAGCGCGCGGGCCACGGCGATGCGGGCGGCGCGGGCGATGTGGTGGAGCTTGGCGAGCATGGCGTTTCCTTGGGTGGGGTGGGGCTAGGGGTTCAGCAGCCGTCGTCGCCGCGGGCCCACAGTTCGGCCGTCGGCAGGTTGGGGCCCGGCAGCGCGCGGGTGGAGAGCAGCAGGTAGGTGGCGTCGCCGACCTCGACGACGAAGTCGGGCAGGGCGTCGCCATCCAGGTCGGCGACCAGGCGGACCGCGGTGCTGCTGGCATCGAACGGGCCCAGCGCGTAGCTGTAGCTCTGGCCGCCGTAGCCGATCGCGTACTCCATGCCCTTGGCGCCGTTTTCCACCCGCAGGCTGAACTGCGTGGCGCCCAGCGTCAGCGCGTAGTCCTGGCCCAGGCGCGGATGTTTGAGCCCGGACGCGTAACGGTAGGCAGGGCGCGCGCCCTGCTTCAGCGTGGCGCCCGGCAGGCGCAGGAACAGGGCGTCGCTGGGGACAAGGCTGCGGTCCGCCGGCGTGACCGCGCGGACGTCAACGGCGCGCTCGCGTGGCACCAGCCGATACCAGCCGTCCTGCGGCCAGTCGCCGGTCGCCGCGGCCGCCACCGCGTCCTGCCAGGTCTGGGCGTCGACCATGCAGGGTTCGTCCCTGGGGATGCTGGCGGCCCAGAGCGAGGCGGCGGCCAGGCCGGCGCCGGCCAGCAGGGCGAGATCGCGCAGGGCGCGGACGGTGACGTTGCCGGGGCTTTCCATCGTGCTTCTCCTTGGGTTGACGATGCAAGCCATTCTTCGCAGCGGGCCACGAGCAAACAATGCAGCCGCGGGGCGGCTTCGTTCACGCCCCGGAAGAAATCTTCACGGGGCGTCTGGCGGGGCCATTCGATAATCGCCGCATGACCCGTGTCGCCGTCATCGAAGACGACCTTCCCACCAGCAACCAGCTGGCCGGCTGGATCCGCAGCGCCCGGCCCGGCATCACCGTCGACCAGTGGTTCAGCCGCGACGACGCCGAGGCGGCGCTCGCGCGCGAACCCTACGACGTGGTGCTGCTGGACATCGAGCTGGGGCGCGAGCGCCATGCCGGCGTCGCCCTGATCAACGCCATCAACAAGCGCCACGCCGGCGTGCCGGTGCTGGTGGTGTCGGCCATGCCGGCGGCCATCTACCGCAGCATCATGAAGGCGCTGGACGCCTGGGACTACCTCCAGAAGACCACCTTCGAGGAGGCCGACTTCATCGAGACCTTCCTCGAGATCCTGCGGGTGGCGCGCGAGCGCAAGGCGCAGCGGCAGGCGCCCGCCGCCGTCGCCGCCGAACTCGCGCTCGACCCGCTGTGGCAGCGCACGCCCACCTGGCGCGGCGAGCGCATCAACCTGCCGCTGACGGCGCAGCGCATCCTGGCCACCCTGTACCAGCGGCGCGGCGAAGTGGTTTCGTACGAGGAGCTGTTCGAGGTGGTCAAGAGCGGGCGCAACCGCGACAACGTGCGCAAGCACGTCAGCACCATCCGCGACGCCTTCCGCGAGGTCGACCCCGGCTTCGAGGGCATCGAGAACGTGCCGATGCGCGGCTTCCGCTGGGTCGATGCGGCGCCCGCCAGGCCGCGCCCATGAAGCTGCCGGAGCTGGCGCTGCCCTTGCTGGAAGCGCCCCGGCTGGGCCTGGCCTCGTTTCGCCGCCGGCTGCTGTTTCGCGGCGTGTTCCTGCTGCTGGCGCTGGCGACGCTCGCGCTGGCCGTGGTGCTGCTGCAGGACGAGAAGGAACGCAGCTGGCGCAACTACCAGCAGGACTTCGGCAAGAAGCAGGCGGACCTGATGGCGCGGCTGCGGCATCCCGCGGGACTGCTGGCGCTGCTGAACCCGCAGGCGCAGGGCGACGCCGCGCCGCTGCGCCCGCTGGTGCTGCCCTACCCCGCGCTCGACTTCGACGACCCCAGCAAGGCGATGCAGGCCGTGGAGCTGGCCGGCTGCCCGGTGCGCTGGCCCGACGACAGCACGCTGTGCGCGGCGATCGGCAACAACGCCTACGCCGGCGGCTTCATCTACCTGGTGGGGAGCTTCCGCGCCGGCGACCTGGTGGCGCGCGAGCCGGGCGCACTCGAGCTGGAAGCGGTGCACCGGGCCCGCATCCGGCTGGAAATGCGCGGCGAGCTGCAGGCCTGGGTGGCGCCGTTCGAGCGGCTGTCGCTGCGCGGCGAGCCGCTGGTGCGCGGCCGGCTCACCGGCTATGCCGCGAGTGGCGAGCCCGGGCTGGCGGCCGATGCGAAGCCGCTGCGCGACTTCCGCGGCTGGCTCTGGCAAAGCGCCACCTGTTCCACCGGCGGCGAGCCGCCCGATTGCCTGCGGCGCGTGTTCTTCTCGATCCGGCTGCCGGTGGAAGCCTTCCGCGAGGCGCTGCCGGCCAGCGCCCATCCCGCCTGGCCGCCGAGCGACCTGGACCGCATCCGCGTGCACGTGCAGATGCTGGCACCGGGCAACGGCCCGCCCTTGTTGGACAGCAACGCGCCGGGCGCGGTGGCGCCGCCGACGCTGACCGACCTGGGCCGGGCGCTGCAGCCGGGCGAGGTGCTGACGATCACGCGCCAGGACATTCCGCGCCAGCCGGCCATCGTGCTCAAGGGCCGCGACGAAGCCGCGGGGCGCGGCTCGCCGCTGATCCTGCGGCTGATAGACCGGTTGCCGGTGGCGGCCCGGCCGGGACCGCTGCAGGCGCGCGAGACCATCACCACGCCGGTCGGCAGCTACGAGGTGCGCCTCAACGGCGACCCGCGCGGCAGCGACCGCGGCCTGGGCGTGATCGCCACCCGCATGTCCTGGTACGTGGCCGCGATGCTGGGCGCGATCGTGCTGGCCTGGCTGCTGATCGAGGTCGGCCTGATCCGGCGCATCGTGGTGCTCAGCAAGCGCGCCGCCGCCGTCTCGCACAACGTGCAGCAGGATGCGACCGGCGGTGCCCGCATCGGCCAGCTGGACGTGTCCGACCTGCGTGGCTCCGACGAGCTGGGCATCCTGGCCGGCGGCCTGTCGGACCTGCTGCAGCGGGTGAAGGGAGACGTGCAGCGCGAACAGCTGCGGGCGCAGCGCGAGCGCGACACGCTGCAGGCGGTCGGCCACGAGCTGCTGTCACCGCTGCAGTCGCTGATGGTGCTGCACCCTGACGCCGCCGACCCGGCGCATCGCTACGTGCAGCGCATGCAGCAGGCGGTGCGGGTGCTGTACGGCCAGGCGTCGCCGACCGAGGCGCTGGCCGCCGCGCAGCTGGAGCTGGCGCCGCTGGACCTCGAGCGGTTCCTGCGCCACGTGGCGGACAACGCGCACTTCGCCGGCATCGACCACGTGCGCTATCCGGCCGCCGGTGCCCCGTGCATGGTGCGCGCCGACGAGTTCTCGCTGGAGGACGTGGTGACGCACATCCTGCGCAACGCCGACCGCCACCGGCGGCCGGGCACGCCGATCACGCTCTCGCTCGACGTGGGCGACGGCCAGGCCACGATGGCCATCGATAACGAGGGGGAGGCCATCCCCGCGGCCCTGCTGGAGCGCATCTTCGACTACGGCGTCAGCGACGCCGACCCGGCCGAAGGCGCGCAGCGGCGCGGCCAGGGCCTGTTCGTGGCCCGCACCTACATGGCCAAGATGGGTGGCACGGTGCGCGCCGTCAACCGTCCGGGCAGCGTCCGCTTCGAGCTGGCCTTGCCGCTGGCCGGCTGAGCGGCCAAGCGCGGCTGAGCTCGTCGCGGCCTCGCCCTTCTGCGGAATTCGGCCTACACGGGCTGCCTCCCTTCTCCCCGGTCCCACCCCGCCCCGTCCGGTAGAGTGCGAACAGCCCCGCAGAAGGGCGACCGGGAGTGTTTTCATGCGTCTTTCCGACCGATCCGTTCGCACCGGACTGACCGTCCTGTCCGTGGCCGCCCTATGCGCCGTGGCGCTGGTGGGCGGGCTGGCCTACCGTTCCACGCAAGTGCCGCACGGGCCGCAGCACACCCAGGCGGTCGCCGTCGCCACGCCGGCAGCGCCCAGGACGGCGGCCGCTCCGGAGGCGGAAATCGCCGCCGAGGCGGCTCCGCCCGGCGTGGAGATGGTGCCGGAAGCCGAGTCGCCGCTCCCCATCGAGCTGCGCAAGTCGGTTGGCCACGCCGCCGGCCTGAACAAGGTGAAGGATCCGCTGCGGCTGGTCTCCAGCGCCGCTTACGCCATCGACATCGCCACCGGCGAGGTGCTGGTGAAGAAGAACGAGGACGCGATCCTGCCGATGGCCTCGCTCACCAAGATGATGACCGGCCTGCTGACGGTGGAGGCCAAGCTGCCGATGGAACAGATCATCACCATCACCGAGGACGACGTCGACAACGAACGGCACAGCCGCTCGCGGCTGCGGGTGGGCACCACGCTGACGCGCGAGGAAGCGCTGCACCTGGCGCTGATGTCCAGCGAGAACCGCGCCGCGCACGCGCTGGGCCGCACCTTCCCCGGCGGCCTCGGCCAGTTCGTCAACGCCATGAACAACAGGGCGAAGCAGCTGGGCATGAAGAGCACCACCTATTCCGACCCCACCGGCCTGTCCAGCAAGAACGAGTCGACCGCCCATGACCTGGCGCTGCTGGCGACGGCGGCTTCCAGGCAGCCGCTGCTGCGCGAGTACTCGACGACGCCGCGCCACCAGGTGGCGCTGGGCGGCAAGACCTTGCAGTACAACAACTCCAACCGGCTGGTGAAGAACCCGAAGTGGGACATCGTCTTCCAGAAGACCGGCTACATCATCGAGGCCGGCATGTGCATCACCATGAACACGCGCATCAACGGGCGCAACGTCGTGATGGTGCTGCTCGACGCCACCGACAAGAACAGCCGGCTCGCCGACGCCGAGCGCGTCAAGCGCTGGGTGCTGGCCCAGGCCGGCGCCGATTCGATGGCCATCGCGAAGCACACGCCCGGGAGCTGAGGTCCGCGGAGGATCGGATGCGCCGCCTCCCGCTTGCCGGGTTCGCCGCACTGTCCGTGCTGTGCGCGGGCGCCCGGGCGCAAACCGCCGCCGACGACCGCGACCTTGCCCTCTACCGCCAGTGGTTGCCGGCCCACGGCACCGAGGTGACGGCCTTCGAGGCCTTCCTGGTCCAGCAGAAGGTGGCCGAGGTGGTGCCCACCTACCAATTGCTGCGCAGCGCCTCGATGTGGCGCGAGTGCAATGCGTCGCCGTTCCAGGTGCCGCCCACCGCGGAGTGGCCGCTGGCGCGTGACCTGCTGCTGCTGCTGCAGCAATTGCGCCACGACGGCGTGCTGGGCCCATTCGCCGTCGTTTCGGCCTACCGGGACGAAGCCCTGAACCGATGCGCCCACGGCTCGCGCCACAGCTCCCACATGCGCTTCGCCGTCGACATCGTGCCGCTGGGCCCGACCGACGACCAGAAGCTCTGCGGCTTCTGGCGGGCGCAGGGGCAGGCCTGGGCCATGGGCCTCAGCCGCTACCCCAGCGGCCGCATCCACGTGGACCGGGTGGGCTGGCGCAGCTGGGGCGAGGACTACACATCGCGCACCAGCTACTGCAATCAGTTGGCGCAAAAACGACCCTGAGGCCTCCGGGTTTACCCTTGCGATGCGGCAGTAGTTCACGCTCGCAGGGCCATCCGCGGTGCATAACGCGGCTCGCGTGCCACATTGTTCCGACCGGACGCTCGACCGGGTCCGATGGAGTATCGAAGTGCTGCGCAACCTGTCCGTCATCATCAAGCTCAACCTGCTGCTCGGCCTGGTCTTCGGGATCCTGTTGGCCCTGTGCGGCTATGCGCTGCACCTGCAGGGGCATGCGCAGGCCCAGGCCCAGTCCGAATTGCAGGTGCTGGTGCTGCAGGCCCGCGCCGGCGGCGGCGGCGACAAGCTCGATGCCTGGGCCGGGCAGCAAGCCGGCCAGCTGGCCG
>JAQGMU010000433.1 GCA_028292195.1 Ramlibacter sp.
CCCAGCGCCACCAGCGGCAGCAGCGCGTCCAGCCGCGGCTGGTTGCGTTCGTCGAAGGCGCCGCGCCGGCGCAGCTCGGCCCGCAGCGCCAGCAGCACGTAGAACATCACGCCGACGCCGGCAATCGACTTGCTCTCGAAGCCGCAGCCCGGCTGGTTCGGGTTGACCACCAATGCGCCCTCGGGCAGCGTCGCGCCGGGCAGGTGGTGGTCGGTCACCAGCACGTCCAGGCCGAGCGCGCGCGCCGCCGCCACGCCGTCTATGCTGGCGATGCCGTTGTCCACCGTCACCAGCAGGTCGGCGCCGCGCGCCTTGACCCGCTCGGCGATCGGCGGCGTCAGGCCGTAGCCGTCGACCACGCGGTCCGGCACCAGGTAGTCGACGTGGCGCGCGCCCAGCAGCCGCAGGCCGCGCACGGCCACCGCGCAGGCGGTGGCGCCATCGCAGTCGTAGTCGGCCACGATGCACAGCCTGCGGCCGGCGGCGATGGCGTCGGCCAGCATGCGCGCGGCCTCGGGCGCGTTCTTCATCGAGGCCGGCGGCAGCAGGCGGGCCAGGCCGTTGTCCATTTCCTCCTGCGCCAGCACGCCGCGCGCCGCATACAGGCGCGCCAGCAGCGGGTGGATGCCGGCCTGTTCCAGGGCCCAGGCCGCGCGCGGCGGCACGTCGCGGGTGACGAACTTCACAGGGCCTCCAGCAGCGCCGCCGGCGACGGCCTGGAGAACAGGGCGCCGACACGCTGCCGGATGCTGGCGGCGCCGGAGACCCAGCTGCGCGCGTTGGCTTCACCGCACAGTGTCAGGCGCACGCTGCGGCCGGCGTCCAGCTCCTTCAGCAGTTGCGCGCATTCGCGGGCGTCCAGCTGCTGCCAGGCGGCCTGCCAGCCGCCCTGGTCTTCCAGCAGCGCGCTGTCGCGCAGGGCGGACGCCTGCCGCAGGCCAACGGGCGGGCGCGGCGTGAAGCCGGCGGGCAGCGCGCCGCTGCCGGAAGCCCAGAAGGAATTCACCGGCAACAGCCCGCCGCGCTGGCGGGCATCGTTGAGCGGCAGCGTGTACAGCAGCATCTGCATTTCCTGTTGCAGCCGGCGCAGCGGGCGGCCCGCGGCGCCGCCCGGCATCCAGCCGTCGATGGTGCGGCCGGTCACCCGGTCGAGCGAGGCGGTCGGCAGCGTGCGAAAGAGCTCGCCGCGCGCCAGCCAGCGCAAGGGTGCCTGATAAGTGAGCGTGATGCCGTCTTCCGCGAAATAAGACTGCATGGCGGCCAGCATGGCGCGCGAATCGTCGCCATCGAGCTGCAGAGCCTGCGCCGGCGCCATCTGCACGTGGTCGCGGCCGACGCGCAGGTGGCTGGGGGTGATGAAGGCCCAGCCCTCGGTTCCGGCGCTGCCGTCCTGCTGCGCCTGCCAGGCGGCCAGCGGGATCAGCCCGTCCACCGGCTCCAGGCCGTAGGCGCGGGCAAGCACCCGCTCGTGCGGCATCGACAGGCTGGTGGCTTGCCCCGGGTCGCCGCCGTCCGCCTGCAGCCGCGCCAGCAGGCGCTGCAGGTTGGGCAGTTGCAGGCCGCGCAGGGCCGCGGGCTGGCCGCCCGGCGGGCGGCCGGCGAAGGGAACGAGCAAGTGGACGCCGTCTGACACAGCCGTATTGTCGGGGATGCCACAATGCCCGCCGATGCACACCCACCTGAGCTAGGCTGCCGATGGCCCTTCCCTACGAGTTGGTGCTGGGCTGGCGCTATACGCGCGCCGGCCGCGCCACCCGCCGCAACGGCTTCATCTCCTTCATTTCCGGCGTTTCGATGCTCGGCATCGCGCTCGGCGTCGCCGCGCTCATCATCGTGCTGTCGGTGATGAACGGCTTCCAGAAGGAGGTGCGCGACCGCATGCTGGGCGTCGTCTCGCACATCGAGGTGTTCGGCCCCGGCGGCGGCGTGCTGCCGGACCTGGAGAAGACGCTGTCGGAGGTGCGCAAGAACCCCGAAGTGGTGGGCGCGGCGCCGTTCGTGGCGGCGCAGTCGCTGCTGGCGCGCTGCGAGGACATGCGCGGCACGCTGGTGCGCGGCATCGACCCCAGGCTGGAGTCGCAGGTGACCGAGGTGGCGGCGACTTCGCAGGCCACGCTCGACAAGCTGGTGCCGGGCCAGTTCAACATCGTGCTGGGCGTGGAACTGGCGCGGGCCATGGGCGTGCAGGCCGGCGACGCCGTGACGCTGATCGCCCCCGGCGGGCAGGTGACGCCGGCCGGCGTGGTGCCGCGCCTGAAGCAGATGACGGTGGCCGGCACCTTCGACTCCGGCCACTTCGAATACGACAGCGGCCTCGTCATGCTGAACATCGAGGACGCCCAGCGCATTTTCCGGCTCGAGGGGCCCACCGGCGTGCGGCTGAAGCTCAAGGACCTGAACCGCGCCCGCCAGGTGGCCGCTGACCTCACCACCCAGCTCTCGGGCGATTTCCTGGTGCGCGACTGGACGCGGCAGAACCGCACCTGGTTCGCCGCCGTGCAGCTGGAAAAACGCATGATGTTCATCATCCTGACGCTGATCGTCGCGGTGGCCGCCTTCAACCTGGTGAGCACGCTGGTGATGACGGTGACCGACAAGCGCGCCGACATCGCCATCCTGCGCACCCTGGGCGCCAGCCCGGGCAGCATCATGGGCATCTTCGTCGTGCAGGGCGCGGCGATCGGCGTGATCGGCACGCTGGCCGGCCTGCTGTTCGGGCTGGGCGTCGCGATGAACATCGACGTGCTGGTGCCGGCCCTGGAGCACGCGCTCAACGCCAGCTTCCTGCCCAAGGACGTCTACCTGATCAGCCGGATGCCGAGCGACCCGCAGTCGGCGGACGTGGTCCCGATCGCGGTGATTTCCCTGGTGCTGTCCTTCCTAGCCACCCTGTACCCGAGCTGGCGCGCCAGCCGCGTGAACCCCGCCGAGGCGCTGCGCTATGAATGAGGAAGTGGACCCGCATCAAGGCGTGGTGCTGGCCTGCCAGGGCCTGACCAAGCGCTTCAACGAAGGCGGGCTGGACGTCGAAGTGCTGCGCGGCGTCGACCTCGAAGTGCATGCCGGCGAGACGCTGGCGATCGTCGGTGCGTCCGGCTCCGGCAAGAGCACGCTGCTGCACCTGCTGGGCGGGCTGGATGCGCCCAGCTCCGGCGCGGTGCAGCTGATGGGGCAGCCGCTGGCGCAGCTCGACCCGGCGGCGCAGGGGCGCCTGCGCAACAAATACCTCGGCTTCGTCTACCAGTTCCACCACCTGCTGCCGGAATTCAGCGCGCTCGACAACGTCGGCATGCCGCTGCGCATCCGGCGCGACCCGCTGGAGGAAGTGGCCCGGACCGCGGGCGACGTGCTGGCGTCGGTGGGGCTGAAGGAGCGCATGCGGCACCGGCCGTCCGAGCTGTCCGGCGGCGAGCGCCAGCGGGTGGCCATCGCGCGGGCGCTGGTGGCGCATCCGGCCTGCGTGCTGGCCGACGAACCCACGGGCAACCTGGATCGGGGCACGGCCGACACGGTGTTCCAGCTGATGCTGCAGCTGGCGCGCGACCGCGGGACGGCTTTCGTGATGGTGACGCACGACGAGCAGCTGGCGGCGAAGTGCGGGCGGATGTTGCGGCTGACCGCGGGGCATTTGTCGGGCGCCTAGCTGCGCTGGGGTTCGGCTTCGCGCTCACCCCAGCCTACGATTTCGGGCGCGGCAATGTAGGCTGGGGTGCGAAGCGACCCCAGCGTCTCGCCACGATTTCGACGATTTCAGGCGCGGCAAGGTAGGCTGGGGTGCGAAGCGACCCCAGCGTTCGCGGCCCTACAGAATCCGGTTGAACCAGAGCAGCGACAGCCCGGCGGAAAGCAGCACCAGCACCGCCGCCGCCATCGCGAACAGCGCCGAGATCTCCGTTTCCTTCTTCTCCACCGTCAGCTTGGAACTGAGCGTCTCGTACACCTTGCGCAGGTCCTGCGCGGTGCCGGCGTAGAAGTATTCCGCCGACGTCTTCTGGGCGATGGCCTTGAGCGTTTCCTCGTCCAGCCGCACCCGCATCGACCAGCCCTCGAAGCCGATGGTCTCGCCGTCCACCGTGCCTATCCCCACCGTGTAGACGCGCACGCCGCGCTCGGCGGCCATCTTGGCGGCGTCCAGCGGGTCGACGCCGGTGGTGCGCTGGCCGTCGGTCAGCATGATGATCGCCGCGGACGAATAGGAGCCCGGCGCCACCGGCGTGAACTCCTTCTTCTCCTTCTTCTCGCCGTCGATGGCGAAGCCGCGCTGGCGCTCGCGCCCGGTCTGCATGTTGTTCAGGTCGATGCCGGCGTCCGGGAACAGCGTGGCCAGCGAGATCACGATGGCATTGCCGGTGGCGGTGGCGCGCTGCAGCTGGAAGCGGTCGATGGCGGTGACCAGGTCTTCGCGGTTCACGGTGGGCAGCTGCGCCACCTGGGCCGAGCCCGCAAAGGCGACGATGCCGACCTTGACGTGGCGCGGCAGCTCGCCGATGAAGGCCTTGGCCGCGTTCTGCGCCGCCACGAGCCGGTTCGGCTGGACGTCGGTGGCGCGCATGCTGCCGGAGACGTCCATCGCGAGGATGATGGTCTGCTGGTTGGACGGCAGCGTCACCACCGCCACCGGCCGCGCGGCCGCCAGCAAGAGGGCGGCCATCGCCAGCAGGAACAGCGCGGGCGGCACATGGCGCCGCAGCTGTTGCCCGGCGCCCATCGCTTCCTTCACGATGGACAGCGAGGCGTAGCGCACCGCCAGCTTTTTCTTGCGCCGCAGCAGCAGCACATACAGGCCCACCAGCAGCGGCAGGGCCAGCAGCAGCCAGAGGAATTGGGGCCAGAGGAAGTTCATGTCAGGCCTTGGGCGTCCATATTTTGCTCCTAGGCGGCGCGGCGCAGGTGGGGCGGCAGGCCGCCGGCGGCGAGCTGGCTGCGGCGCTTGCGCATGTCGACGCAGCGCACGATCGCATCGACCAGGTCGGCGTCGGTGGAGAGTTCCAGGGCATCGACGCCGGCGCGCACCAGCGCTTCGCGCAGTTCGGCCTCGCGCTGGGCGGCGATGCGGGTGAAGCGCCTGCGGAAGCCGGCGTCGTGGGTGTCCACCACCACCTGCTCGCCGGTCTCGGCGTCGCGCAGGGTCAGCAGGCCCAGGTCCGGCAGCTCCAGCTCCAGGGGGTCCATCACGCGCACCGCCACAACCTCGTGGCGCTGGGCCAGCTGCGCCAGCGTCTTCTCCCAGCCCGGCTCGCTGATGAAATCGGAAACGACGAACACCGTGGAGCGGCGCTTGATCAGGTTGGCGGCCGCGCCCAGCAGGTCACCCAGCCGGGTCGGTCCCGTGCCGGCCGGGACGACGCGGTCCTGCATGCTGTGCAGCAGGTGCAGCACGTGGCGGCGGCCGCTGCGCGTGGGGATCACGGCGTCGACGCCGGAGCCGTACAGCATGGCGCCGACCCGGTTGCCGTGGCGGGTGAGCAGGCGCGCCAGCACCGCCACGAATTCGGCCGAGACGTTGCGCTTGCGCAGCTCGCCGGAGCCGAAGTCGACGGAGGGGCTCAGGTCCACCAGGAACCAGGCCGACATCTCGCGGTCCTCGGTGAACACGCGCACGTGCGGCACCTGCATGCGGGCCGTCACGTTCCAGTCGATGTGGCGCACGTCGTCGTGCAGCTGGTATTCGCGCAGGTCGGCGAGGTCCAGGCCGGCGCCCCGCAGCAGCGTGCGGTAGTCGCCCTGCAGCAGGCCGTCGAGGCGGCGGATGACCTTCCACTCCAGGCGGCGCAGCACCTGTTCGGCGTGGTGGCCCCCCGATGCGGCGCCTGGCGCCGCGCCGTCGGAGGACGCGACAACGTCGGGTGCCGCGTCCTTGCCTTTATGCCACCAGCTTTTCATGTTCGAGCGGTTTGGCCGGCGGTGGGATCTTGGCCATGATCTTCTGCACCACCATGTCCGAGGTGAGCCCATCGGAGAGGGCCTCGTACGACAGCACCACGCGGTGCCGCAGCACGTCGGGCACCAGGTCGGTCATGTCCTCCGGCAACGCGTAGCCGCGGCCGCGCAACATGGCCAGCGCGCGGGCGCCTTCGGCCAGGTTGATGGTGGCGCGCGGGCTGGCGCCGTAGGTGATGTACTTGCCCAGGTCCTTCAGGCCGTGGCGCTCGGGCGCGCGGGTGGCCGACACCAGCTTCACGGCGTACTGCACCAGCGACGGGTCGATGTAGACCTGGCGGCATTCGTGCTGCAGGGCGGCCAGCTGCTCGGTGGTGGCGACCGCCGTGACGTTGACGGCCGGGCCGGTGACGCGCTGGACGATCACGAACTCTTCCTCGTCGGTCGGGTAGTCGACCAGGACCTTCATCATGAAGCGGTCGACCTGTGCTTCCGGCAGCGGGTAGGTGCCCTCGGTCTCGATCGGGTTCTGGGTGGCCATCACCAGGAACGGGCTCGGCACCTTGTGCGTCTCGCCGGCGATGGTGACCTGGCGTTCCTGCATCACCTCCAGCAGCGCGCTCTGCACCTTGGCCGGCGCGCGGTTGATCTCGTCGGCCAGCAGCAGGTTGGCGAACACCGGGCCGAGCGAGGTGCCGAATTCGCCGGTCTTCTGGTTGTAGATGCGGGTGCCCACCAGGTCGGCCGGCACCAGGTCGGGCGTGAACTGGATGCGCTTGAACTGGCCGCGCATGGTGTTGGCCAGCGTCTTCACCGTCAGCGTCTTGGCCAGGCCCGGCACCCCTTCCACCAGCAGGTGGCCCTGGGCCAGGATCGCCACCATCACCCGTTCCAGGAACCGGTCCTGGCCGACGACGACGCGCTTGACCTCGTAAAGAATCTGTTCCATCAGTTGCGCGGTGGCGCTGTCCGTACGGCTGGAAGTGTCCATGGCTCCGGGAGGTGCTGGAAGGAAAAATAAAGGCTGCCGTCAGAACGGCGGCAGCCCGGCGGCCGAGGCGGCGTTTTCGATGGGCACGGCAAAGCCGATGCCGATGAAGGTGCGCGCCGCGGTGGGATTGAGGATGGCGGTGACGATGCCGACCACTTCGCCGTCCATGGTGACCAGCGGGCCGCCCGAATTGCCGGGGTTGGCCGCCGCGTCGAACTGGATCAGGTTGCGCATCTCCTGCTTGCCTTCCGGCGAGCGGAACACGCGGCCCAGGCCGGAGATCACGCCGCCCGAGGCCGACGGGCCGATGCCGAACGGGAAGCCGACCGCCATGACCTTGTCGCCGGGCGCCAGGTCGCTGGTGGAGCGCATGGTGGCGGCGAACAGGTCGTCCGGGATCTTGCTGGCCTGCAGCACGGCGAGGTCGTTCTCGGCCTGCACGCCGGTGATGGTGGCCTTGGATTCCAGGCCGTCGAAGAAGATCACCTTGATGTGGTCGGCGCCCGAAACGACGTGCAGGTTGGTCAGGATCACGCCCTTGTCGATGATGACGACGCCGGTGCCGACACCGTTCTCGATTTCGTCGTTGTCGCCGGTGAGGTCGGCCTGGGCCGGCCCGAGCGGCTTCGGCTTGTTGCTGCGGGAAGCGAGTTTCTGCTCTTCTTCCTTCAGCCTGCTTTTCTTGATGTAGCTGACCACCCGCACCACCGACGGCCGGATCTTGTCGTAGGCCCGCGCGTATTCAGACGGCAGCACCTGAGTTTCCATGGTCTTCAGGACCGCGGCGTTGATGTCTTCCAGCGTCAGCTTGCGCTGCATGGGCCGCAGCGCCAGGCTGGAGCCCAGGGCGACGGCGAGCAGCAGGATGGCGGTCCACAGCAGCCAGGGGCTGGAGGCGGAGGCGGCCAGGCGGTGCTTGCGTCGCCCCGCCGGCGCGGGTGCGGAGCCGTCGGCGGCTGCGGGAACAGCCGCGGGCTGCGTAACGGAGGCCTCCGAACGGGTCGGGCGGCTGGAGCTGTAGAGAGCAGGCCTGCGCATCCGTCTTCCTTCAACGAACTGTGCGGAACCGCAGCGAATACGGTCCCTGTTGTGGCACACGGTATCACGGTTTCCCGGGCTCTGCACGCGTTGCGGCATCATCGGCGCATGGGGTTGTGGATTGATACGCACTGTCATCTGGACGCGCCGGAATTCGCTCCGGACCGCGACGCGGTGCGGCAACGGGCGGCGGCGGCCGGCGTGGCCCACTGCGTCGTGCCCGCCGTGGCGGTGTCCAATTTCGACGCGGTGCGGGCGCTGGCCCACGCCCACGGCGACAGCTATGCGCTGGGCATCCATCCGCTGTGCACGGGCGGCGCGCGCGAGGAGGACCTGGCGCTGCTCGACCGGGCGCTGGCCGACCACCGCGACGACCCGCGGCTGGTGGCGGTGGGCGAGATCGGCCTGGACTACTTCGTGCCTGGGCTCGACGCCGCGCGCCAGGAACATTTCTATGCCGCGCAACTGGCATTGGCGCAGCGCCACCGGCTGCCGGTGCTGCTGCACGTGCGGCGCTCGGCCGACCAGCTGCTGAAGCACCTGCGCCGTATCCCCGTGGCCGGCATCGCGCACGCCTTCAACGGCAGCGCCCAGCAGGCCGCCGAATTCGTGCGGCTGGGCTTCAAGCTGGGTTTCGGTGGCACCGTCACCTTCGACCGGGCTTTACAAATCCGGCGGCTGGCGCGCGCGCTGCCGCTGGAGGCGATCGTCATGGAAACCGATGCGCCCGACATCCCGCCGCACTGGCTTTACCAGACGGCGCAGCAGCGCGCGGCCGGCGCCGCCCAGGGCCGCAACGAGCCGGGCGAGCTGCCGGCCATAGGCGCGGTGCTGGCGGAATTGCGCGGCTTGACGGCCGAAGACCTGGCGCAGGCCACCTGGCGCAACGCGCGCGCGGCCCTGCCGCGGCTCGCTGCCTTGCTGCCGGGATAATCGCGGCCAAGTGAAGATCGCCAAACCCGCCCTGCCCGAAGTCAATTTCTCCGATCACGGGGACATCCGGTACCTGCACCTGGAGACCGAATGGATCCAGGGGTCGATGCGGCTGGACGCGCCGTTCGACCTCGATCTGGAGTACGTGCAGCGCATGATGGCCTGGCTGCTGTTCGTGGAGCCGGCCACGGTGGCGAAGCGCCATGCGATGCAGCTGGGGCTGGGGGCGGCGGCGCTCACCAAGTTCAGCCACAAGAAGCTGCGCATGAAGACGACGGCGATCGAGCTCAATCCCCAGGTCGTCGCCGCCTGCCGGCTCTGGTTCAAGCTGCCCAGGGACGACAGCCGCCTGTCCGTGGTGCTGGGCGACGCGGCGCAGGTGGCGGCGCACGAGCACTGGCGCGGCCAGGTCGACGCGCTGCAGGTCGACCTGTACGACCACGAGGCGGCGGCGCCGGTCCTGGACAGCGAAGACTTCTACCGCGACTGCCGCCGCCTGCTGACCGAGGACGGCTGCATGACGGTGAACCTGTTCGGCCGCTCCTCCAGCTATGCCCGCAGCCTGAAGCGGATCCAGGCCGTATTCGGCACCGAGGCGGTCTGGGCCTTCAAACCGACGCGCGAAGGCAACACCGTGGTGCTGGCCTTGCGCGAGCCCGTTCACCCCAAGCGCGCCGAGCTGCAGGCCCGGGCCGAGGAGATCGAATCGCGCTGGGGCCTGCCGGCCCGCAAGTGGCTGCGGGTGTTCAAACGGGCGGAGGCCTGAGTAACATATGCCGGACATGAGTGCCACCCCCAAGATTTCCGCCCGCACCGCGCCGGCTGGCCCGCTGCGCTGGCAGCAGCTCGTCGAATGGCTCAGCGAGGACGGCGTGATCTCGCCCGAGGAAGCCAGGCGCACCGTCGCCCGCTGCTCGCAGGCCGAGAGCGCGCAGCACCCGCTGGTGCGCCTGGCCTCCGTGTCCATGACCCGCACGCGCGACGGCAAGCCGCTCGACATCGAGGCGCTGACGCAATACCTCGCCGGCCGCGCCCAGCTGGACTACCTGCGCATCGACCCGCTGAAAGTCGATGTCGGCAAGGTCTCCGACACCATGAGCGCGGCTTATGCGGAACGGCACAAGGTGCTGCCGGTGCAGGTCACGCCCACGGAGGTCGTGGTGGCCACCGCCGAGCCCTTCCTCATCGACTGGGTCGACGAGGTGCAGCGCCAGTCCAGGCGCAGCGTGCGCCGGGTGGTGGCCAACCCGCAGGACATCCACCGCTACACGGCCGAATTCTTCGCCCTCGCCAAGTCGGTGCGGGCGGCCCAGAAGGCCGGCGGCAACGCCGGCGCCGCCAGCTTCGAGCAGCTGGTGGAGCTGGGCAAGAACAACAAGCAGCTGGACGCCAACGACCAGGGCGTGGTGCAGGTGGTGGACTGGCTGTGGCAATACGCCTTCGACCAGCGCGCCAGCGACATCCACCTGGAGCCGCGGCGCGAGCAGGGCGTGATCCGGTTCCGCATCGACGGCATGCTGCATCCGGTCTACCAGATGCCGATCACCGTGCTCAACGCGATGACGGCCCGCATCAAGCTGCTGGGGCGCATGGACGTGGTGGAGAAGCGGCGGCCGCAGGACGGCCGCATCAAGACCCGCAACCCGCGCGGCGACGAGGTCGAGATGCGGCTGTCGACGCTGCCCACCGCTTTCGGCGAGAAGATGGTGATGCGGATCTTCGACCCCGACACCGCGGTGAAGGACCTCGACGCGCTGGGCTTCGCGCCGCACGACGCGCAGCGCTGGGAAGCACTGGTGAAGCGCCCCTACGGCATCGTGCTGGTGACGGGGCCGACCGGCTCCGGCAAGACCACCACGCTGTACTCGACGCTCAAGCGCATCGCCACCGAGGAGGTCAACGTCAGCACGGTGGAGGACCCGATCGAAATGATCGAGCCGGCCTTCAACCAGACGCAGGTGCAGACCCAGCTCGACTTCGGCTTCGCGGAAGGCCTGCGGGCGCTGATGCGGCAGGACCCCGACATCATCATGGTCGGCGAAATCCGCGACCTGGCCACGGCCGACATGGCGGTGCAGGCGGCGCTGACCGGCCACCTGGTGTTCTCCACGCTGCACACCAACGACGCGCCCTCGGCCATCACCCGGCTGATGGAGCTGGGCGTGCCGCCCTACCTGCTCAACGCCACCGTGATCGGCGTGCTGGCCCAGCGGTTGGTGCGGACCCTGTGCAAGCAGTGCCGCGAGCCCGACGGCGACACCGCGCGGACGGCCCTCGAGGACGTGGTGAAGCCGTGGAAGATCAGCGGCGACTGGCATCCCTACCGCCCCGTCGGCTGCGTCGACTGCCGCATGACCGGCTTCCTCGGCCGCATGGGCCTGTACGAATTGCTGTCGGTGAGCGAGGCCTTCAAGGACAAGGTGACGCGCGATCCCAACATCCTGGCGCTCAAGCGCCAGGGCATCACGGACGGCATGCGGCCGCTGCGGCTGGCCGGCGCGCTGCGCGTGGCCGAAGGGCTGACCACCATCGAGGAAGTGCTGAGCGCCACGCCGCCGCTGGACTGAAAGACACTCCCGGCAACCGGGAAGTCAGGCTCTGGTCGGGTAACCGGATGTAGGTGGAACCCACATAGGTTGGGGCGCGCTTTGCCCGCACAATCCGCCGGTTGCAAATCTCGCAAAGAGGAGACATTTTTCATGAAAATAAAGAGCCAGAAGGACTTCTTCTCGGGGCTCATGTTCATGGTGATGGGGGTCGCCTTCGCATGGGGCGCGACCAACTACACCATCGGCGAAGGGGCCCGCATGGGCCCGGGCTACTTCCCGCTGATGCTCGGCATCCTGCTGGCCGCCATCGGGCTGTTCGTCATCTTCGAAGCCATGGTGGTGGAGACGGAAGACGGCGAGAAGATCGGCAGCGCTGCCTGGAAACCGCTGTTCTACATCATCGCGTCCAACGTCGTCTTCGGCATCCTGCTGGTCGGCCTGCCCAAGTTCGGCATCCCGGCCATGGGCTTGATCGTGGCGATCTACGGCCTGACCTTCATTTCGGCGCTGGCCGGCGAGGAGTTCAATGCCAAGGAAGTGGCGATCCTCGCCACCGTGCTGGCCATCGGCAGCTACCTGGCGTTCATCGTGCTGCTGAAACTGCAGTTCCCGGTGTGGCCCAGCTTCATCACCGGTTGAGAGGAACAACGACATGGATCTGATCAGCAACCTCTCCCTCGGTTTCGGTGTTGCCTTCACGCCGATCAACCTGCTCTACGCCTTCATCGGCTGCCTGCTGGGCACCCTGATCGGGGTGCTGCCCGGCATCGGCCCGGTGGCCACGATCGCCATGCTGCTGCCCGCCACCTACGCACTGCCTCCGGTGTCGGCGCTGATCATGCTGGCCGGCATCTACTACGGCGCCCAGTACGGCGGCTCCACCACCGCCATCCTGGTCAACCTGCCCGGGGAGTCGTCCTCGGTCGTGACCTGCATCGACGGCTACCAGATGGCCAGGCAGGGCAGGGCCGGACCGGCGCTCGCTGCGGCCGGCCTGGGGTCCTTCTTCGCCGGGTCCGTGGGCACCCTGATCCTGGCCGCCTTCGCGCCGCCGCTGACCGAGCTGGCCTTCAAGTTCGGGCCTGCAGAGTACTTCTCCTTGATGGTGCTCTGTTTGATCGGCGCCGT
>JAQGMU010000466.1 GCA_028292195.1 Ramlibacter sp.
GACTGGGCGGCGAGGTACAGGTCGGCCATGGTCCGCTGCTGCGCGAAGCCGCCGAAGATGCGGGCGAACGCCTCTTTGGCCGCATCCGAATTGACGTACGCCATGTCGCTCCACTGCGGCGAACCCAGGTCCTGCGCGCCGGGGACGCCCTCGCCCACCAGCCAGTCGACCAAGTTGCGCCAGAAGCGCGCGGCCGCCATCCCGCCCGCGAACACATACACGTGCCCGTCCGCGCAGGGGAACACGCCGCTGCCGGCATAGCGCTGCTCGATGCCCTGGCGTTGCCGTACCTTGTGCTCCAGGTCGAACAGCTGCGCCGCGTTTTCCAGCGCCAGCACCACGCATTCCTGGATGGAGACGTCCACCTGCTGCCCGATCCCGCTGGTCTGCGCCTCATACAGCGCCAGCATGGATCCGACGGCGGCGAACATGCTGCCCATCGCATAGGCCTGGTTGCCGGCCGCCTGGGTGGGTGGCAGGTCCGCATAGCCCATCATGTGCAGCAGGCCGCCCTGGGCCAGCAGCGTCAGGTCGTCGGCGGCATGCGCGGCGTAGGGTCCGGTCTGGCCGAACGGCGTGATGCTCGTCATCGAAAGTCGCGGGTTTCGCGCGGACAGCTTCTCGTAACCGAGGCCCATCGCGGCGAGCTCGCCGGGTGCGCCGTCCTCCAGCACGAGGTCGGCGCCGGCGACCAGTTCGGTGAGCAGGCGCGCGCCCTTGTCGCTGTGAAGGTCGAGCGTGATTCCGCGCTTGCTGGTATTGAGGTAGACGAAGGGGATGCCCGATTCCCGGTCGGCATCCCGCCCGAACAGAAAGGGCGGCTGCTCACGCAGCGCCGTGCCGGTCCGTGGCGGCTCCACCAGGATCACTTCGGCGCCCATGTCGGCCATGAGCTTGCCGCAGTAATGACCGAAGCGCTTCGACAGGTCGAACACGCGCAGGCCGGCCAGCGGCCCCGCGGGAACTTCCGCGCCCGCCTCGGCCTTCACTGGATGCTCACCTTCGCCGTGCGAATCACTTCTGCCCAGCGGGCGATCTCGCCCTCCATGAAGGCGGACAGCTCCTCCGGCGAACTCGCCTGCGCCAGCGCGCCTTCCTCCGCCAGCCTCTGGCGCACTTCGGGCAGGGCCACCACGTCGCGCACGGCCTTGTTCAGCACGGCGACGATGTCCTTGGGCGTGCCGGCCGGAGCGACGATGGCGTACCAGATGCTCACGTCGAAGCCGGGCAGGGTCTCGCTGATGGTGGGCACGTCCGGCATCAGGGACGAGCGCTCCAGGGTGGTGACCGCCAGTGCGCGCAGCTTGCCGGCGCGAACCATGGGCAGGATGGCGGGCAGGTCCGCGAACATCATCTGCGTGTCGCCACGCAGCAGCCCGGTGATGGCCGGGCCACTGCCGGCATAGGGCACGTGCGTGAGCTTGATGCCGGCGCGGTGCGCAAACAACTCCGCCGCGAGGTGATGCGAAGTGCCGTTGCCGGCCGAGGCGAAGTTCAGGCCTCCCGGCTGGGTCCTGGCCGCCTCGAGGAGTTGCCGCACGCTCGTGAGGGGAAGGTTCGCAGGGACGACGAGCGCCGCCGGCGTGATGGAAAGGCGGCTGACCGCGGCGAGGTCCTTGCGCACGTCGAACGGGATGTTCCGGTACAGCGAGGGGTTGATGGACAGCGTGCCGATGGAGCCCATGCCGATCGTGTAGCCGTTCGGCGCAGCCTTGGCGATGGCGCTGGTGCCGGGGACGCCGCCCGCGCCGGGCACGTTTTCGATCACGACGTTCCAGCCGCGGAGTTCGGTCATCTTCGCGGCCACCAGGCGGGCGAGAAAGTCGTTGCCGCCGCCGGGAGGGAAGGACACGACGAAGCGGATCGGCCGTGACGGATACGGATCGGCGGCCCAGGCCTGCGGGGCTGTTCCGAGCGCCAGAAGGCTGGCGAAGGCGACGCACAGGGCGCGCAACCGGGCATGACTCAGCATCTCGATGTCTCCTTTGATCTCCGCCAGTGGATGGAGCGAACAGTGACATCAATCAGGAATGCTTTCAAATGATAAGATTTGATCGTTCGATCAACTTATTAAATGGCGTCCTCCCGCACACCTGACGCATGCCCACGCTTCAACAGCTGATGGTCCTGCGGGAGATCATCCGCCACGACCTCAACGTGACGCGCGCGGCCGAATCGCTGCACTCGTCCCAGCCAGGACTCACGCGGCATCTGCAGCAGCTGGAAGGCGAGTTCGGTTTCGAACTGCTGGTGCGGGAGCGGGGACGGTTCGTCGCCATTTCGGAGCGCGGCAAGGTGCTGCTGCCGGTGCTCACACGCGTACTGGACAGCGCGGACGAACTGTCCGAAATCGCCCATGAGATTGCGCAGGGCGCCACCGGAGTGCTGACGGTGGGAACGGGCAATACGCACGCCCGCTACGCCTTGCCCGCCGTGATCGAGACCTTCGTGAAGCGCAACCCCACCGTCACGGTGCGCCTGCGGCAGGGCACCCATCAACAGGTGCTGGAGTGGCTCACGGCACGTGAGATCGACTTCTCCATTTCCACGCTGTCGGAGCAGCCGGATCCCGAGCTCCAGTTCATCCCCTGCTACGCGATGCACCCCATCGTGCTGGTGGTTCCCGGCCATCCTCTTGCGCGGATCGAGCTGCCGCTCGCCCTCGAGGACATCGCACGTTTTCCGATCGTCACCTATGACCGCGACTTTCCCGCGCACTCGCGGATCGCCCGGGTGTTCCAGCAGCAAGGGCTGAAGATCAACATCGCGCTGAGCGCAACGGACACGGAAACGGTGAAGGCCTACGTCGTCGCGGGGCTGGGCGTCGGGATCGTCAGCCACACCGCATACAACCCGGTCTACGACACGGGCCTGGGCTCGATCGATGTGCGCCACCTTTTCAGCTCGCCCATGGCCTACGTCGGGGTGCGCGCGAATGGCAGCCTGGAGGATCACGCGGCGAAACTCCTCGACCTCTTCCTCGAGGCGTGCGGAAAGCCCGCCCGCACGGCGGCGGGCCTGGGTCCGCAGCGGGCGCTAGGGCGATTGCCGTGAGCTTGGAAAAACAAGAAGCCTTGATCACTCAAGGCTTTTTGTTGTTCGAGAGGACCTTCATGGACCTCTCTGGACTTGCGTCCTTGGCGGAGCAGGTGGGATTCGAACCCACGGTACGGCATAACCGTACACCGGATATCGAGTCGAGCGAGCGGTCTGCGCGTGCGCGGTCGCAGACTGGTGCACCTCCGAGAAGTCTCGTGCTTTGTTGAGTGCTGTCGGCTACCAGTGCCCACGGTTGGCCAAAAAATCCCCACCGTTGAGCAACCTCTGCCTCTCCTGCGCGAGCTGTCGGATTTGTGGGATATTTAGGAACCTCCGTGCGAGGCTAAAGCTCAGTTTTTCTCGTAGCGGCGCGTACTTACGGAGTGTCGATGGGCCTGATTAGACGACAGCTGCCATGTTATCCCGCACGACTGCGGCCCATATTACGTTAGGCACCAGAATGCGAGCGGCCGAGTTGCGCGAAAAGCTCATTGCAGAGGGCTGTAATGAGGCGAACTTTGCTGTGAACGGGCGCGCCAGTGATGCGTACTGCCTCTTCAAGACCGGAGCAGCATGGGTTGTCGTGTACTCGGAAA
>JAQGMU010000217.1 GCA_028292195.1 Ramlibacter sp.
CGCGGTGATGAAGATGTCCTGCAGGTTGTTGTTGACGCTGAAGGTGCCGATGCAGCAGAAGAACAGGATCGACGGGAACAGCACGGCATAGGGGATCTTGAACACCGACAGCCAGTAGCGCACCAGCGGCACGTTCAGTGTGATCAGGAAGCAGTTGCCCACCCACATGCTGGCCACCAGGCCCCAGAACAGGTCGGGGTGGCCGGCGATCTTGTTCGGCCCGGGCTGGATGCCCTTGATGATGAAGGCGGCCATCATGAGCGCCATCACGGCGTTCTCGGGAATGCCGATGCTCATGAGCGGGATGAAGCTGGTGCGCGCGGCCGCTTCGTCGGCGGCGGCCTGCCCGGCCACGCCCTCGATGCAGCCGGTGCCGATCTCGTGCTTGTACTTGCTGACCTTCTTGTCGATCGCATAGGCGGCGAACTGGGCGATCACCGGGCCGCCGCCGGGCAGGATGCCCAGGAACGAACCGACCACGCTGCCGCGCAGGGCGCTGGGGATGATGCGCTTGAACTCGGCCCAGGTGGGCATGAGCTTGATCGTGCCGTTGAACGGAGTGCGCTCGTCGCCGCTGTCCAGGTTCTTGGTGATCTCGGCGATGCCGAAGCAGCCCAGCGCGATGCTGACCAGGCCGACGCCATCGGCCAGGAACGGCAGGTCCATGGTGAAGCGCTGCATGCCGCTGTTGACGTCGGTGCCGATCTGGCCGAGCAGCACGCCGATCAGGCACATCGCCATGCCGTTGAGCAGGCTGCCGGTGGTGACGAAGCTCACGCACACGAAACCGACCAGCATCAGGGCGCAGTAATCGGCCGGCCCGAACAGGAAAGCCACCTCGCCCAGCGACGGCGCCAGGAAGGTGAGCACCACGATCGCCACCGTGCCGCCGATGAAGCTCGAAACGCCCGCCGTGAACAAGGCCAGCCCGGTCTTGCCCTTGAGCGTCATCTGGTAGCCGTCGATGCAGGCCACGATGCTGCTGGCATGCGGGATCTTCATCGTGATGGCGCTGACGCTGTCGCCGTACTGGGCGCCGTAGTAGATGCCGGCCAGCATGATGAGCGCGCCGCCGGTGGGGATGGAATAGGTCAGCGGCAGCAGGATGCTGATGGTGGCCAGCGGGCCGAGGCCGGGCAGCAGGCCGACGAGCGTGCCCACCGTGCAGCCGATGGCGCAGTACATCAGGTTCTGCCAGGTAAGCGCGACTCCGAAACCGAGCGCGAGGTTGTGCAGGACGTCCATGATCAGTACAGCGGCAGGTTGAAGCCGAGAAGTTTGAGGAAGGCCAGGGCCACGAGGCACAGGCCGGCGGAGATGTACAGGTTGCGCAGCACCGAATACTTCGCCTTGCCCGCAAAGGAGGCGATGAACACCATGACGATGATCCCCGCGATCATGTTGAGGAAGTGGGAGACCAGCGCGAACCCGCCCAGGCTGCCCAGGATCAGGCCGATGTTCTTGAAGTTGAAGGCGAGCGGGACGTGTTCGACGAAGCGCGCACGCACCGCGGTGATCACGCCGATCAGCAGCAGCAGGCAGCTGACCATGAGGGGAAAGAGCCCCGGCCCGGCACGGGCGAAGTCGCCCACGGGGTAGTGCATGGCCGTCAGGCCGAAGGCCAGGGAGATTGCCATGAGGAAGAGTCCCCGGACAAGATTGCGGTCGTTCATGAGGGAGTGACGAAGTGTTTCGGGCGGGAGGCTATGTTCCGGCCCGCTCACTGACCGGAAACTGACCTGCCCCGTGGGGGGAAGTACGTAGCGCCGGCTAACGCCCTGGCGCGGGCGGCGCCGGGAAGGCGATCTCGCAGATCCAGCCCTGGCCGCCCGGGCCGCTGCGCAGGGCCATGCGGGCGTTCATCAGGCGCGCGTACTGCGCCACCAGCGCCAGCCCCAGCCCGGCGCCCTGGCCGAGGAGCTGCCCGGCCTCGCCCTGGGCGCCGCGGGCGGCCAGCGCCAGCTGCTGCTCGCGCGGTGCGCCGGGGCCGTTATCCTGCACGGACAGCACGACTTCCGTCGCGCTCTGCTCCACCGCGACCGTCACGGCCAGCGGCCCGGCGGCGGGCACGCCGTAGCGCAGGGCGTTGTCGATCAGGTTGTTCAGGATGCCTTCCAGCAGCGTCGGCTCGGCCGCCACCCACACCGGCGAATCGATGCCGCGCGCCCCGAGGTCGACGCCGGCCGCGTCCGCGCGGCGCAGGAAGCGCAGCACGCTTTCGCGCACCACCGCGTCCAGCGCGACGGGCTCCAGCAGCAGCCGGCTTTCCGCTTCCGCCGCCAGCGCCACCGCCAGCAGCCGGTCCACCAGCAAGGTGGTGCGCATCTCGCTGGCGGCGATGGCGGCCAGCTGCTGGCGCCAGACGGCCGGGTCGCCATGGCCGAGCCCGTACTCCGCCAGCGCGCGGATGCCGGCCAGCGGCGTGCGCAACTCGTGGGCCACGTTGCCGGCGAACTCCTTCTGCGCGCGGATGCTGCGGTCCAGCCTTTGCAGCAAGGCATTGACGGTGACGGCCACGGCCTGGATGTCGCGCGTGGAGGCCTCCGCCGGCACCGGCCCCAGGTCGCCGGAGCCGCGGTGTTCCAGCGCCTGCTGCAGTGTCGCGAGCGGCTGCACGTCGCGCCCGATGGAGCGCCGCAGCCATGCAGCCAGCAGCGCGAGCAGCACCAGCTGCGGCAGCAGCGAATAGAGCATCAGCTGGCGCAGCGCCGCGTCGCGGGAGCTCGTGGTCTGCGCCACCGTCACGTCGAAGCTGGGCGTCTCGCTGTGCAGCGTGACGGCGCGCAGCACCTTGCCGGCGAAGGCGATGTCCGCGAACCGGGAGGCGCTGTGGCCCTCGACGGCCAGGGAACGCAGGTCGGACTGCCCCGCCAGCAGCGGGGCGTCGGAGCCGGCGCCGCGCACGCTGAAGTACATGGTCTCCGCCTGGTCGAACAGCACCGTGTTCACTTCGTGCGGCGACAGGTCCAGCCGCAGCCGGCCATTCGCCGGATGCACGTGGCTGGCCAGCAGGTAGGCGTCGTCCAGCAGCGAGCGGTCGAAGGCGCGCTGCGAAAAGAGCTGCGCCACGGCGAAGGACACCACCGTGCCGGCGACCCAGGTGAGCGCCAGCGGCAGCAGCACGGTGCGCAGCAGGCGCTGGCGCAGCGTGGGCGGCAGCGGCAGGGTCACACCTCGGGCTCCACCAGGTAGCCGAGGCCGCGCAGCGTGCGGATCTGGGCGCCGGAGCCCGCCAGCTTCTTGCGCAGCCGCGAGATGAAAGCCTCCAGCGCGTTGTCGGGAAGCAGGTCGTCCAGGTCGGACAGCTTGGCGGAGAGTTCCCGCTTGCTGCACACGCGCCCGGGCGGCGTCATCAGCTCCCACAGCACCTCGAATTCGCGCGCCGGCAGCTCCAGCAGCTGGCCCTGCAGCTGGAAGGTGCGCGCCGCGCGGTCCAGCGCCAGCAGCCCCACGGCGACCTTGTCGTCGCTGCCCGCGGCCCGGCGCACCAGTGCACGCAGCCTTGCTTCCACTTCGCCCAGGTCGAACGGCTTGCCGAGGTAGTCGTCGGCCCCGGCGTTCAGCCCCGCGATGCGTTCGTCGGTGCGGTTGCGCGCGGTGAGCACCAGCACCGGCGTGCGGTCGCCGCGGGCGCGGGCGCCGCGCAGCACCGACAGCCCGCTGGCCAGGCCGGAGTGGCTTCGGTTGTGCAGGGGCAGGTTGAGATCGAGCAGCACCACGTCGAAGGCCTGCACCCGCCACAGGTGGTCGGCGTCTTCCGCCGTAGCGGCCTCGTCGACGCGATGGCCCGATTCCCGCAGCTTGCGCAGCATGACCTCGCGCAGCACGGCATCGTCTTCGACCAGGAGGATTCGCATGGGGGGATGGTAACGAGGCGGGAGATGGGCGGCGGCGGGCGATATGCCGGGGGTTGGATCGAGCGCTTGAAGGCGCCGTCCTGGCGGTTGTATGCGCGGGTGCGGGGTTGTAGGTTGCCAGGTGACGTTGACAGTACGTTGGGCCTCACCAGGGTTGCGGTCCGAAGCTCGAGGAGTACCATTGCCCCATGCAAGTCGCTACCGGTACCGTCGTGAACGGCAAGATCGAGGTTGAAGGGGTCGCGCTCCCTGAGGGCGCCCTGGTTGCGATCGTTACTCGTGGCGCTGACGAACCTTTCACCCTCAGTTCGGCCGACGAGGAAGAATTGCTCGCCGCAATTTCAGAGATTGAGCGAGGCGAGTTCATCACCGTCGAAGAACTCCTGGAAAGTCTTCCCAAGTAGTTTGCATGACGCTTCGCGTCAAGATCTCTGCTCGGGCCGCGTCACAGATTCTCGGGCGGGTCGGATACTTCCTGTACTACCGCGCGTCGGCGGAAACGCTTGAAGTTCTTGCCTTCTGGCATGCCCGTCGCGGCAAGCAACCGAAGGTCTAGGAGTCATCGTCTCCGTAGGGTTTGTTGTGCTCCTATGGACCGGCAGGCCGAAGATCTAACCTTTCCATCGAGCGGCACACCCGAAGGTCAACATCCATAAGGGGAAACGAGATGTCCGCAGCCATGATCGCCGCCCTGATCTTCACCGTGGCCTTGCTCGTCACGACGGCCTACTTCATCCTGGGCTCGATTCCGCTTCTCGTCCTGAAGCACGACACACCGCTAGACGCCCGCTTCGTGCGCGGCTTCTTCAGCATCTACTACGTCGCCGCAGTCGTCACGGCGAGTGCGACGTCGATCAGCTATGCGTTTGCGCGTCGCCCAGCGCTCGCGACCGGCGCTGCCGCGCTCGCCTTGCTCGCCGTCGTCCTGCGCAGGAAGGTCATTCCCAAGATGGACGCGCTCGCGGCCCAGATCCAGTCGAACATGGATGCGATTCCGGGGTTCCGCAGAACTCACATCACCGCCATCGCGATCAATGTTGTCCAGCTGGTCGTCATCGTCTGGAGTCTTGCCGCCTCGCGCCTGTAGCAATCAGTGCGGCGTGGTCTTTTTCTCGCCGTGCTTGTTGGGTCCCGTGGGCGACTGGGCCGAACGGCCGCCGGATTTCTTCGCGGCAGCCTTGTCCGAAACCGCGCCGCTGGAATGCGACTTCTTGCTGGAATGGGACTTTCCACCCTTGGAGTCCTTGGTCGATTGGGGCATGTGCTTCCTTGCGTGTTGGCAGCCGGACCGTCCGGCGGCAAGGTGAATCTATGCGCCTGGCGAGCCCGGCTTGTGGGCCATCGGGGAAGATTCGCGTAGGACATGAGTCGTGGATGAGACAGGCGCGGCACGTTCAGCTTCGGTTCATGGACCCGGGCGCAGGATGCAGTCACCTTCAACGAGGAGCCATCCATGAACCGCCTTTTCAACGCCAAACCCCTGCTGGCAGCTGCCGTCGCCTTCGGCGCCCTGGCGGCAGCCTCCGCGGCCCATGCCCGCGCCGACGTGGTCTTCTCCATCGGTGTCCAGGCGCCTTACGGATACATGCAGCCGGCGCCGGTGTACGTGCAGCAGCAACCGGTCTACCTGCAGCCGCAACGCGCCTATGTCCAGCCGCGATACTTTTACGAGCAGCCGGAGCAGGTCTACGTGCAGCCGCAACCGGTCTACTACGAATCCCGCCGCTGGCACCACAATCGTGGCCCCTGGGGTGATGCGGACCGGGACGGCGTGCCGAACCGCTACGACCGCGCGCCGAACAATCCGTACCGTCGCTGATAGATGGAAAACGGCGGCCGGTTGAAACCGGCCGCCGTTGCGGGGAAGGAGGGCTGGCCCCTCCTGCTTGTCACTGCGCCGCGCGCGTCAGCTGCGCTTGGCCGAGGCGACGCGGCGGCCGGCGACCTGCACCACGGGCTGGCCCGGGTGGGCCGGGCTGTGCGAGATCGCCACCGTGGCCGTTTGCACGGCCTCGCGGCTGGCGTGCTCCGCCACGACCCAGGTGAAGGCCAGGACGGCGCAGACCCCGACCGCCGCGACGAAACGCACGGGGGCGGACACTTGCGGCGGCAGGGCGGCGGGTTGGCGATGCTCTTTGCTCACGTTCTTCTCCTGGGTGGGTGCCGGCAGATCCGGTGCAATGAACTGTAGGCATCCGCCTGCGCCGCGCATGTGCGAATCCGCACCGCGCCACGCATGCCGTGGCTGGCCGATGTGAACAAGTTGGCCGAACCGGCCGCACACCCTGGCGCCGCCGCAAAGGAAAACGGCGGCCGGTTGGAACCGGCCGCCGTTTGGGGGGAGGAGGGCTGGGCCCCTCCTGCTTGTCACTGTGCTTTCAGGTGCGCCGGGCCGAAGCCACGCGGCGGCCGGCGACCACGACCTGGCTGGCGTGGACCGGCCCGTTCGAGAACGCGACGGTGGCCGTTTGCACGGCCTCGTGGCTGGCTTGTTCCGCGACGGTCCAGGCGAAGGCCAGGACGGCGCAGACCCCGGCTGCCGTGACGAAACGCACGGTGGCGGACACTTGCGGTTGCAGGACGGCGGTGTGGCGGGTGGCGGTGGTCATGTTGTTCTCCTGGGTGGGTGCCGGCAGATCCGGTGCAATGGACTGTAGGCACCCGCCTGCGCCGCGCATGTGCGAATCCGCACCCCGCCATGCATGCCGTGTCCGGCCAACGTGAACAAGTTGACGCGGAACAAAAAGGACGGCGGCCAGTGGGAGCTGGCCGCCGTCACAACCAGAGGGGACTGGCCCCTCCGGCACTCACTGCGGGTTGTGCGGTTGGCCGGCCAGCGCCGTCGGGGGCACGCCCGTCACGCGCATCTGGGCCAGGTAGCCGGAGCCGCTGTCTTCGGAGGTCAGCGCGTGCACTTCGTCACGCGAAGCCAGGTAGTCGGCGACGACGTCGGCGCGGGTGCGGGTGCTCTGGAAGCCGCGCAGCGGGTTGTACTGCGTCGACCAGGGATTCACGCCTGCCTGCTTGTAGGCGGCCAGGTCGGCCTGCACTTCCGCGCGGGTCTTGCTGGAAGTGAAGTTGTCGTTCACGACGCCCGCGTTGGGGCTTTCGGCGAACGCGTTGCCGGCGAAGGCGGCGGCGAGGACGAGGGAGGAGAGGGCGAGTTTGGTGGTCATGGCGGTTTTCCTTTCGGGAGTGAGTGCCTTGGTTGCGTTGGTTCCGGCCTCGCTGCACCTTGTGTGTCGTGCGCCGGCCGTGGATGTACTTTAGGAAAGAGGCCTTAGCCTGCCCTTAGCGTTCTCTTAGCCGGGAATGAGGGGCGGTGGTAGCCTTCGCGTGCTCATGAAGGAGATGGCGGCATGTCGGCTCGCACTGGCTGGTACCTCGTTCCCCTGGCGGCCCTGGCCGCGCTCGCGGGCTGCGCCCTGCCGCCGGCTGCCGGCCCTGCCGCCACCGAGCTGCGCCTCACCTGCCCGACGGCGCGCGCCGAAGTGCCCAACGCCGACTATGTGGGCCGCTACGCCGGCGTGGAGAACGCGATCCCGCTGCAGGAACTGGCGCAGGACATCCACTGCTCCGACACGTTCAAGGCACGGCTCTTTCCGGCCGGCTTCGTCACCATCTACGGCAGCTCGCGCATCCAGCCTTGCCGCCCCAACAGCACCGATTGCGAGGACGCCACCAATGCGGCCAACGATGCGCTGTATGCGAGCGTGCGCCGTTTCGCCCAGGCCTGGACCACGCGCTACGGCCGCAAGCATCCGATCATGACGGGAGCCGGCCCGGGCCTGATGGAGGCCGGCAACCGCGGCGCGAAGGACGCCGGCGGCCCCAGCGTGGGCTACACGACCTACTACGACAGCGTGCCCAACCCCAACCCCAACGCCGACCCGGCGCGGCCCTATGGCGGCAAGCCCGGGCTGGCGTTGAACCCGTATGTCAGCAACGGCCTGATCTTCTCCAGCGTGGCGATGCGCGAGCAGGCCATGATCAAGCACTCGGCCGCGATCGTGATCGGGCCGGGTGGCACCGGCACCGAGTGGGAGCTGTTCCAGATCGTCGAGACGCTCAAGAGCCGGCAGCTGGCCAGGGTGCCGGTGTACCTGGTGGGCAACCGGCAGCTGCACTGGCGCAGCCTGGAGCAGCGGCTGGCCGACATGGTGGCACGCAAGACGGTGCGGCGCGAGGAAGTGGCCTTCCTGAAATTCGCGGAGAACGATGAAGACCTGCTGCGGCAGCTGGCGGCGGACCTGGGCTTGAACTGAGGCCCAGGGGCGGGGTTCGCGCGAGGCCTTAACATTGCGGGCCTGCGGCGGCGCGCGATCCGTGCCGTCTTTTCAACCTCAACTCCCGAACCCATGAAGTTCCTGCTTTCCTCCACCGCCCTGCTGCTTGCCGCCAGCGCCTTCGCGGCCCAGGCCCAGGCCCCCGCCGCCCCCAGGATGGTCAGCAAGGACGAACTGCGCGTCTGCATGAATTCCGAAGCCGACCTGGCCACGCGCCGCCAGGCGCTGTCGGCCCGCAACGAGGTGAACCGCGCCGAGGGCGCCGCCATCCGCGCCGAAGCGGCGGAGATGGCCGAGGAGATGAAGGCCGTCGAGGGCAACGAGGCCAAGATGGACCGCTTCAACCGCAAGGTGAAGGCGCACAACGTCCGTGTCGAAGCGGCGCGCGCCAGCAGCAACGCGCTGCGCGGCGACCTGGAAGGCCTGAACAAGGGCCTGGGGGACTACAACGCCAGCTGCGGCGGCATCACCTTCAGCCGCGACGACAAGGAAGCGATCCTGAAGGAACGCGAGGCCGCGGCCAGGAAGAACTGAGGCTGGCCTTGTCCACGCCGCCAGCCTCAGCGCCAGGACGCGTCGCCGTCATCGGCGGCGGGCCGGCCGGGCTGATGGCCGCCGAGGTGCTGTCGCAGGGTGGCGCCGCCGTCGACCTGTACGACGCCATGCCCTCGGTGGGCCGCAAATTCCTGCTGGCCGGGCGCGGCGGGCTCAACCTGACGCATTCGGAGCCGCCGGCGCCCTTCCTGCAGCGCTACGCCCAGCGCAGCGAAGACCTGCGCCCCGCCGTCTCGGCCTTCGACGGCAAGGCGGTGCGCGAATGGGCGTCCGGCCTCGGCATAGTCACCTTTGTCGGCACCTCGGGCCGCGTGTTCCCGACCGACCTGAAGGCGGCCCCGCTGCTGCGGGCCTGGCTGCACCGGCTGCGTTCCGGCGGCGTGCGCATCCATGCGCGGCACCGCTGGACCGGCTGGAGCGACGGAGCAGGCGCGGGCGCGCTGAGCTTCGAGACGCCGGCGGGTCCCGTCACGCAGACCGCCGACGCCACCGTGCTGGCGCTGGGTGGCGCGAGCTGGTCGCGCCTGGGCTCCGACGGCGCCTGGGTGGCCAGGCTCGAAGCGCGCGGCGTGGCCGTCGCGCCCCTGCGGCCAGCCAACTGCGGCTTCGACGTCGCACCCACGGGCGCCGGCCGCACCGGCTGGAGCGAGCACCTGCGCCAGCGCTTCGCCGGCCAGCCGGTGAAGCCGGTCGCGGCCTTCATGGCTGCCGCCGGGCACGACTGGCAGCAGGGCGAATTCGTGCTGACCGACACCGGCATCGAGGGCAGCCTGGTCTATGCCTTCAGCGCCGGCCTGCGCGACGCCATCGCGGCGCGGGGCCAGGCCAGCTGGATGCTCGACCTGTTGCCGCAGCACACGCCGGCCCAGGTGCTGGCCGAGGTCGCGCACCCGCGCGGGCCGCGCAGCCTCTCCACCCACCTGAAAAGCCGGCTCGGCCTGCAGGGCCTGAAGATGGCACTGCTGCACGAGCTGCTGACGGCGGAGCAGTTGCACGACCCGGCGCAGCTGGCGCGGGCGATCAAGGCTCTGCCGCTGGTGTTGGCGCGGCCGCGGCCGCTGGACGAGGCGATCAGCACGGCCGGCGGCGTGGCCTTCGAGGCGCTCGATCCGCAGTCCATGCTGCGCGCGCTGCCCGGCGTGTTCTGCGCCGGCGAAATGCTCGACTGGGAAGCGCCCACCGGCGGCTACCTGCTGACGGCCTGCCTGGCCACCGGCCGCAAGGCCGCGCAGGGCGCCCTGCAGTGGCTGGGCGACCGTCCGAACTGATCCCGTCCGACGCCCGCCAGGGCTGCTTCCGGACGCCGCCCCATCCCGGCGCGTAGGATCATGGTTCAGCCCATGAACTCCAGTACCCACCAACAGCCTGCAATGCCGGCTCCCCCGCCGGCGGACTACCAGGCATTCGAACAAAGCCTGCGCCAGGGCGGCCTGCGCGCCGCACTCGCCTTCCTCAACCAACGCACACCGCACCGCTACACCGGCATCTTCCGTTACGACGGCGAGATGCTGCGCAACGTGGCCTTGCACGACAAGTGGAACGTGGACGTGGCGCGCGGCTCCGACCTGCCGCTGGCGGGCGCCTACTGCTCGGTCGTGCACGACACGGCAGGGCCGCTCGTGGTGGAGGACGGCGCCATCGACATTCGCTTCCCGCACCTGCAGGGCAGCCCGGTGCTGTCGTACTGCGGTGCGCTGATCCGCGACGAACAGGGCAACAAGTACGGCGCCCTGTGCCACTACGACGTGCAACCCTGCCAGGCGAAGGCCAGCGACCTGCCGCTGATGGTCGCGGCCACTTCGCCGCTGTACGGCGCCCTGCGGGGCCGGCAGTGAGGAGCGATGCAGTGGGTGCCGTACTGCCCGGGTTCGACGCCGTTCCGGGCCTGGAACGCGTGGCGGAGGCCTACCGCAAGTCCGAGCGCGCCGACGAAGGCGGACCTGGCTTCACCGTCTGCGTCAGCAATGGCGAGGGCGCCCTCGTCGCGGCCGAGCACCTGGGAAGCTACAACCAGGTGAAGGCGTTCTCGCGGGCGATGGCGAAAATCGGCTACCAGGCTTCGATCGCCGGCGGGCCGCGGCAAGGCTGCGACGTCGTCTACACCCCGCGGCCACAGGCGCGCGACATCTTCGACGACGGCGGGCCGCAAAGCACCATGAGCGGCATCTGAGCGCTGCGGAAGCCTGGCGCTTCAGCTTGCCGCGCAGGTTTCCAGGACCAGTTCGCGCAGCCAGCGATGCGCCGGATCGGCCTGCAGCCTCGGATGCCAGAACAGCGACACGGTGATCTCCGGCACGGCGACCGGCAGCGCGAAGCTGTGCATGCCGGCACGCAGCTTGCCGGTATGCCGTTCGGGAACGCTGGCGACCAGGTCGGAGGCCCGGGCCAGGGCCAGTGCCGTTGCAAACCCGCCGACGATCGTGGCGACGTCCCGTTCCAGGCCGAGCGGGCGCAGGGCTTCATCGATCGGTCCCGTGGCCAGGCCCCGCCGCGAAACGCAGATGTGCCTGCCGGCCGCATAGCGCGCCGGGGTGATTTCGCCCTGTCCCAGCGCGTGCCCCATGCGCACGACGCCGATGAAGCGGTCCCGGAACAAGGCCTGCGCCCGCACCTCCGGACCCATCGTGGTCCCGACGACGCCGGTTTCCAGGTCGACGGTTCCGTCGCGCAGTGGGGCGCTCTCCCGGTCCGGTTTCTGCACGAAACGCAGCCGTACGCCGGGCGCCTGCTCGCCGACGCGGGCAATGAGGCCGGGGCCGAAGTTCTCCACGAAGCCTTCGCTGGTGCGCAGCGTGAAGGTGCGCACCAGCTCTTTCAGATTGGGTTTGCCGGCGGGGCGCAGGACCGCTTCGCTGTCCTGCACGAGCTGGCTCACCCGGTCGCGCAGTTCCAGCGCCCGCGGCGTCGGAACCAGGCCGCGCCCGGCCCGGACCAGCAGCGGATCGCCGGTGGTTTCGCGCAAGCGCGCCAGCGCCCGGCTCATCGCCGACGGGCTGAGCCGCAAGCGCTGGGCGGCACGCGCAACGTTGCATTCCGCGAGCAGCACCTCGAGCGTGACGAGCAGGTTGAGATCGGGCACCGGCATGGCCCGACCATAGCGCAGGCGATGGTGAGATGGCGTCCGGCGCACGAATAAGCTGCACGCGCTGCGTCTTCCGCCATGCCAGGCAAGCCAATAGTCTTGCGGTCATGATCAAACCATCTCCTTCGGTCCGGTGGGCACTGGCCGGCCTTTCGCTCTCCATGCTGCTGTCCTCGCTGGGCACCAGCATCGCCAATGTCGGCTTGCCCACGCTGGCGCAGGCCTTCGGCGCGTCCTTCCAGCAAGTGCAGTGGGTCGTGCTCGCCTACCTCCTCGCCATCACCACCCTGGTGGTCGGCGCCGGACGGCTCGGTGACCTGGTCGGCCGGCGCCGGCTGCTGCTGGCCGGCATCCTGCTGTTCACGCTGGCCTCCGTGCTGTGCGGGCTGGTGCCCACGCTGCCGCTGCTGGTCGCCGCCCGGTCGGCGCAAGGCCTGGGGGCGGCGACCATGATGGCCCTCACCATGGCGTTCGTCGGTGAAACGGTGCCCAAGGAGAAGACCGGCAGCGCCATGGGACTGCTCGGCACGATGTCCGCTGTGGGCACCGCCCTGGGCCCATCGCTGGGCGGTGCACTGATCGCCGGATCCGGCTGGCCGGCCCTGTTCTTCGTCAACGTGCCGCTGGGCATGCTGGCGCTGGTGCTCGTGCATCGCTTCCTGCCCGCCGATCGCCTGGTGGCCAAGGCGGATGGCGCCGGCTTCGACCCCCTGGGGACGCTGCTGCTCGCCGTGGCGCTCGCGGCCTATGCACTCGCCATGACGGCGGGGCGTGGAGGATTCGGTCCGCTCAACCTGGCCCTGCTGGCGGCCGCTGCCCTGGTCGCCGTCCTGTTCGTGTTCGCCCAGGGGAGGGCCGCCTCGCCCTTGATCCGGCCGGCGTTGTTCCGCGATCCGGTGCTGGCCGCGGGCTTCGCCACCAGCGCGCTGGTCGCGACCGTGGTGATGGCGACGCTGGTGGTCGGCCCGTTCTATCTTTCCGGCGCGCTGGCGCTGGATGCAGCCCGGGTCGGACTCGTCATGTCGTCCGGCCCTGTCGTCGCCGCGCTCGCGGGCGTGCCGGCCGGCCGTGGCGTGGACCGGTTCGGCGCCTGCCGCATGAGCCTCGCTGGGCTCATGGCGATGGTGGTCGGCTGCGCCCTGCTGCCCGTGCTGGCGACGCGCTTCGGCGTCCCGGGCTATGTGATCCCGCTCGTCGTCATCACCGCCGGCTATGCGTTGTTCCAAGCGGCCAACAACACCGCGGTCATGACGAACATCCGGCCGGATCAGCGGGGCGTCGTTTCCGGAATGCTCAACCTGTCACGCAATCTCGGGCTCGTCACCGGCGCTTCCCTCATGGGTGCCGTGTTCGCCCTCGGAGCGGCGACGACCGACGTGATGGCGGCCCGACCGGAGGCCGTTGCGGCTGGCATGCGGATCACGTTCGCCGTCGCCGCGGCGCTGGTTGTCCTTGCACTCGCCATCGCGGCGGCCAGCCAGGCCCTCGCGCGGCGGGCCGTGAACTGCGCTGCGTGCTAGTCGACGTTCACGTTCTGGTAGCGCTCGACCTGGCATTCGTACGATGCTTCGCTGATCGCACAGGGAGAGGGTGAGGCCTCGTACTGCCGCGCAGGCAGGCCGGAGCAGGCGGACAGGGCAAGCAGGATGATGATGCCGGGAAGCTTGGACATGGTTTCTCCTTTCAGCTGCACTCCAGCAGCCGGGCCCCCGGCCACTGGTCGCGGCTGACCAGTTCGTTCACCAGCCTCAGCATGATGTCGCGCACGCAACTGGCCGCCGCGGGCAGCGCAAACTGGGCGGGTTCGCACAAGGCCGCGATTCGCTCGATCACCGGCGCGCGAATGGGCTGCACCAGGAGTTCGCCGGTCCCGTGCTCGCGAATTGCATTGGCCGCCATCATCACCGAGTCCGCGACACCTGCGTGGACGGCTGCCCGCATGGTCTGCACCCCGGTCACGCCGGCAACCACGTTGGGCTGCAAGCCGACGCGCGAGGCCTCGCGCTCCAGCAGCACGCGGATCCCGTTCGGCTGCGGGGGCAGGATGAGCGGCCGACGCAATACCTCGCGCAAGCTGATGCCTATCTTGCCACCATGCGTTCGAATCATCTCCGGGTCGGCCGAGACGAAGTGGAGCTTCTCGGCCAGCAGCGGCTTCTGGACGAAGCCTCGCATGGGTTCGGTATCGAACAGGATCGAGAAGTCGAGCCGTCCGCTTGCAAGTTGCTCGGCAAGAAGCCCGCTCAGGCCTTCCACGATGGTGAGTTGCACATGCGGCAACTCCTGCCTTACCGCCGTCAGCAGGTGCAGCGCAAGCACGGCCGCGGTGCTATTGGGTATGCCGACGGCCACGCTCCCGCGGATTTCCTTGTCGACCCGCTTCACCTCCTGCGAAGCCGTCTCGACATGCTTCAGGATCGTGACGGCGTTGCGGTAGAGGAATTGCCCCGCGGAGGTCAGCGTCACACCCGCTTTCCCGCGGGTGAAGAGCTCGGCGCCGAGCTCGGACTCCAGGTTGGCGATCTGGTGGCTGATCGCCGACTGCACGACATGGAGCTTGCGAGCCGCTGCGGAAATGCTCTGCGTGTCCGCCACCGCGACGAAGTACCGAAGCTGTCGCAGCTCCATGGCTACGTGATGACTCGCTGCATGCGAGTCATCATACCGAGCTAGTCGCCCTTGCCTTCCAGCAGGTCCTGGTGCTCGCCGATGCGGGGACCATTCGCCCGGATGCGGCCCGGCGTGCGAGACAGCCGGGGGAACACGTTGTGCATCACGATGCTGCCCAGTTCGTCGTCGGGCACTTCGACCAGCACCTCGCGCTGCTGGACGTGCGGATCCTTCATCAGGCCGTCCACACCCAGCATCGGGCCCACCGTCACGTCGTGCTTGTCGAAGTGCGCCAGGTTGTCCGCCAGCGATCGCTGCCCGACGAAACGCGCGATGAGGTCGTCCAGCGCTTCCACGTTCGCGATGCGGGCGGAGTTGGTGGCGAAACGCGGGTCGTCCACGAGGTCCCTGCTGCCGACCGCGGCCAGGATGCGCTCCGCCATCTTCTGCGTCGAACCGGACATGACGAGCCACTGTCCGTCCAGGCACCTGTAGGCGTTGCGCGGCGCTGCGTTTTCCGCGCGATTGCCCAGGCGCTTCGGTTTGCTTCCGGTGTGCTGGAAGATCGCCGCATCCGGCCCGAGGATGCCCAGCATCGGCTCGAGCAGAGACAGGTCGATCACCTGCCCGTCCCCGCCATTGACTTCGACTTCGCGCAGCGCCACCAGGGTGGCGAACGCTCCGGACAGCCCCGCGATCATGTCGGCCAGGCCCAGGTTCGGCAGCGCCGGCGGCTTGTCCGGGAAGCCGTTCTTTTCCGCGAATCCCGAGAAGGCTTCCACCAGCGTGCCGAAGCCCGGCCGGGCCGAGTAGGGGCCGGTCTGGCCCCAGCCGGAAATGCGCACGATCACCAGCTTGGGATTGACGCGATGCAGCTCCGCGGGACCCAGGCCGAACTTCTCCATGCCGCCGGTGCGGAAGCTCTCCACCACGACGTCCGCTTCGGGCAGCAGTGCCAGCAGCTTCTGTCGATCGGTGTCTGATTTCAGGTCCAGGCACACGCTCTTCTTGTTGCGGCCATACACCTTCCACCAGAGCGACTTGCCGTCGTTCTTCCAGTCACGCAGGGTGTCGCCTGCGGAGCTCTCGATCTTGATGACCTCGGCACCGAAATCGGCCAGTTGCAGCGTCAGCATGTTCCCGGCCATCAGGCGGGAAAGGTCCAGTACACGGACGCCTTCCAGGGGAAGATTGGAGGGTGTGGTCATCGTTCAATCACTCGCTTTCGGAAACCGCATTGTTCCAAGCGCCATCCTGCGCGCATAGCGACGAGTTCCGATGGAGCCACCTCCCAAACAGATGGATGGTGACCACCCCTGCGGGAGATGGCCCCATCTGGAACTATCGCTGTTCAAGATGGCGCGTCTGGGAAACACTGTCGGTCAGCTGATCGACCCCAGGAGACAACAATGCTTCAGTCCTGCTTCAACAAGACCCTTCCCCGCATCTTCATGGCCGTCGCGGTGGCCTGCGGCGTGGCCCCCGTGGCCGCGCAGCAGTATCCCGACAAGCCCGTCAAGCTGATCGTTCCCTTCCCCGCCGGAATGGCCAGCGACCTCGTGGCCCGCGTGCTTGCCGATGGCCTCGGCCACTTCTGGAAGCAGGGAGCGTACGTCGACAACAAGCCGGGCGGTGCCAGCGTTCCGGGCATGATGGCCCTGAAGACCGCGCCGGCGGACGGCTACACGCTGGCCGTCGCATCCGTCGGGCCCGTGGCCATCAACCCGGCGCTGCAAAAGGACTTGCCGTACCAGCCGATGCGCGACTTCGTCATGGTCAACGGCGTCTTCGCCGTGCCCCTCGTGTTCGTGGCCGGCGCCCAGTCGCCCTACAAGACCCTGAACGACGTGGTGGCGGCGGCAAAGGCGAAGCCCGGGCAGCTTGACCTGGGCGTTCCGAGCATCGCCACCATCCAGCACATCGCGGCCGAGGCCTTCAAGCGACGCGCCGGCGCACCCATGACTTCCGTGCAGTACCGCGGCAGCAGCATGTTGCTCACGGATCTTCTCGGCGGCCACGTGCCGCTGGCGATCGACAGCGTGAGCACGGTGCTCGAATACGTTCGGTCCGGCAAACTCCGTGCGCTGGCGGTGACCTCGGAAACGCGGATCCCGCAGATGCCGGATGTCCCGACGGTGGCCGAGCTTGGCTATCCGGGCTTCCAGGCGGTTGGCTGGGTCGGCGTGCTGGCGCCGAAGAACACGCCTGCGGAACGTGTCGAACAGATCTCGGCGGACGTGCGCCGTGCACTGGCCAGGCCCGACGTGCAGGAAAAGATCAGGGAAAACGGAGCCGTCGTCGATGCTCGCGGCACCCAGGAGTGGTCCGCCTTCGTCGAGAAGGAACTCGTCGAATGGCAGCGCATCGTCAAGGACGCCAACATCAAGGTCGAATGACCGCCACTGGATCCGCCCATGACTCTTCTCAAAACAGCACCGCCCCGCGTGGGCAGCGGATTGTCGCGACCCGAGTGCGTGCTTGCGATGGCGGACGGCAGGCTCTACGCATCGGACCGCCTTTGCGGGGTCGCTCGCGTCTTTCCCGAGCCGCGCGATCGCGTGCCCTTGCAAGCGCCGGTGGAGGACTTCGTCCCCAACGGGATCGCCGTGCTGCCCGACGGCACTTTCCTCATGGCCAACATCGGGCCTGCCGGCGGCGTCTGGCGCCTCACCGCTCCAGGGAAGGTCGAACCCTTCCTGGTCGAACTCGGGGGAAAGCGGCTTCCGCCCACCAATTTCGTCCAATACGACTCGGACGGCCGGGTCTGGTGCACCGTGTCCACCCGGCGCTCGCCTCGGGAGCTGGCATTCCGGAGTGACGTTGCGGATGGCTTCGTCATCTGCAAGGCAGGCGACCGGGCCCAGGTCGTGGCGGACGGCATCGGCTTCGCCAACGAAGGGCGGGTGAGCCCGGATGGCCAATGGTTCTACGTGAACGAGACGATGGCGCGCCGGGTCAGCCGCTTCCGGATCGTCGCGGGGCCGAAGCTCGAGGCCCGCGAGATCGTCTACCAGTTCGATGGCAACGGCGTGTTCCCGGATGGTCTCGGCTTCGACCAGGAGGGCGGCGTGTACGTCATCAGCGTCGTCAGCAACAGGATCATCCGCATCAAGGATGGAAGCGCCGAGACGCTCGTCGAGGACTGCGAGGAAGCCGCCATCGCCGAAGTGGAAACGGCTTTCCGCGAGAACCGCTTGAGCCGGGCGGAAATCGATGTGGGGCATCGATGGTCCATGGGCAACTGCTCGAGTGTCGCCTTCGGCGGCCCGGACCTCAAGACGATGTACATCGGCAGCCTCTTTGCCGACAGTCTCGCGGTGTTTCCAGGCAAGTACGCCGGCGTCCCGGCGGCGCACTGGCAGTTCGGGCGTACCGTCCTGGACGACTAGCAGCGCGGGACGGCCTGGCGCAGGCCAGGCCTGCCTGTCAGTCGATCCGCATGCCGGACGCCTTGACCACCGGACCCCACCGCTCCAGTTCCGCCGCGGTCATCGCCTGGAGTTCCGCGGGTCCCGCGAGGAATGGCGTGGCGCCCTGGGCACCCATCATCGCCTGCATGTCCGGCATGGCCAGGACCTTGCCCATCGCAGCATGCATCTGCGAAACCAGGGCCGGCGGCGTTCCCTTGGGCGCATAGAGCGCGATCCATAGCTCGCCCACCATTCCCGGTACGGTGTCGTTGGCCAGGGGGACGTTCGGCAGGGCGTTCGGACGCGCCAGCGAAGTGACTGCCAAGGGCTTGAGGTGGCCGCTCTTGATGAAGGGCATGGCAGCCGGCAAGGTGCTGATCGCGTACTGGATCTCGCCGGCCATGAGGTCGGTGAGCGCGGGAGCGACGCCCTTGTACGGGACATGGACCAGGTCCACCTTCTGGCTTTGCTTCAGCTGCTCCATCAGGAGGTGGGAGAAGGTGCCGTTCCCGGACGAACCGTAGCTGTACTTGCCGGGGTTGTTCCGCGCCTGCTGCAGGAGCTCCGCCAGGTTGTTCACCGGGAGGTCGGCCCGGGCAAGGAGGACATGGGGCACCACGGCAATCCCGCCGACGGGAAGAAAATCGGTCGTCGTGTCGAAGCCGGGTTTGCTGTAGAGGAAGGGGTTGATCGTCAAGGTGCTGTTGACCGTCACCAGCCAGACGCTGCCGTCCTTGGGTGCCGATTTCGCGACCCAGGCCGAGCCGACGTTGCCATTGGCGCCCGGCCGGTTCTCGACCACCACGTTGGCATCGAGCACTTTGGGCAGGCGCGCGCCCAGGGCTCGCGCGAATGCATCGTTCGACCCGCCGGGCGCCTGCGGCACGACCAGGGTGATCACCCTCGAAGCCGTTGGCTGCGACAGCGAAACCAGCGGCGCTGCGAGGCCCAGGGTGGCGACCGCGAGCGTCACGCCGGACCGGGTGAGGAGGAATCTGCGTTTCATGTGGACTGCCCTGAAAATTTCTTGCCGCTTTCCGTGCGACGGCGGCGCTCCAGCAGCGCCCTGGCCCGGTTCGCGATCGGTTCGTCCACCATCTTGCCGTCCACGGAGATGGCGCCCTTGCCTTGGGCGACGGCGGCATCGAAGGCCGCAAGCAGCCGTTCGGCGGCCGCCACTTCTTCGTCCGAGCTGCCGAACACCTCGTTCAACACGGCCACTTGGGCAGGGTGGATGCAGGTAGCCCCGCGCATGCCGATGCGCTTGGCTCGCAGTACGAGGTCGCGATAGACCGGCAGATCCGAGAAATTCGCGACCGAGCCGGGCAATCCCAGGGGTTGGACGCCCGCGGCAACCGCTGAAACTGCGACGGCGTGGGCCGGCCACGCGAGTGCTTCCGGGATGGCCTCCACGCCCATTGCCGTGGCGAAGTCTTCCGAGCCGAAGCAGACGCCCGACAGCCGCAGCGACGCCGTTGAAATCGCTGTGGCGTTCAGCACGCCGATCGGCGTCTCGATGAGGGCCAGCACGCGCATGCTGTCCTTCGCCCGGCCCGCGGACTCTTCCTCCTTCAGCAGCTCACGATCCAGGCTCTCCAACTCCGTGGCATGTTCGACCTTCGGCATCACGATGCCGTCTGCTCCACAGGCCACGGCTGCCTGGAGGTCTGCCTCCAGCAGCTCGGGTGCGTTGTTGACACGGACGAACACGAACACCCCGGCCTCGCGCAATTGCCTAGTGGCGGCGCCCAATGCATCCCGTGCAGCGGACTTCGCGGATGGCGCGACCCCGTCTTCCAGGTCGAGGACGATCGCGTCCGCCCCGCGCGACGCAGCTTTGGCGATGAAGCGCTGCGCGTCGGCGGGAATGAACAGGATGGAACGGAACTCGAGGGCGGTGGGCCGGTTCACTGCGGGTCTCCAAAAGCGGCGGATGCACGCGTAGACCAAGGAGTGTCAGGCGCTTTGGTCATCTCGAGGAGCGACGAATTCAGATGCGGTCATCTGGCCTGGCGATGCCAGCCTGGCTGCTGCCGGGCTCTCGCGCACTGGCGCAGCCCTGGCGCTCACCGATCGGGCGCAGTGTCGCTGCAGGGCCTCCTCACCGCTCCGCGATGTAGTGCTGCGTCGTCACCGGCTCGCCCTCGCGCAGGAACACGTGCACACGTTCCTCCACCTCCTGGTCGGCCAGGGTGGCCCGGGCGCGCTGGTGCAGGTAGTCGGCCCAGGAGGCGACGAGGAAGCGTTCCACGTAGCGCGACGAGTCGCCCAGGTCGCGATAGACGCGCCATAGCGTGGCGCCGTCGCGCCGTCGCGACGCCCGCAGCTGGCTCACGGCTTGCAGGAACTCCTCGGCTTCGCCGGCGCGGATGCGGTAGCTGATCTCGACCGACACGGGTCCGTCGTCGGGCAGGGGGGGCTCCTTGATGGACACGTCTTCCCAGAGCGCGACGGGCGTGATCTCCTGCGCCTCTCCTATGCGCAGGGGAAACCAGCGGGAGAGAAAGATGCCCGCCGTCATGGCCACGGCTGCGACGCTCAAGGCAACCGGCAGCCCGGCGAAGCTGGAGACCGCGCCCCAGAAGGCGGAGCCGATGGCGAACGAGCCCAGCGCGCTGACCGTATGCAGTGCGACGGCGCGCGAACGGACCCAGGGCGGCGCGCTGGACTGCGTGGCGGTGTTGAAGGTGGCCATCACCGCCATCCAGGCGGCGCCACCGATGGCCAGGGTCACGAACACCACGATGGGAATGCGCGCGAAGGCCGCGATGAGCATCGCGGCCGCGAACACCAGGCAGCCGACGGCGACCAGCCGCTCCAGCCCGAGGCGCGCGCGCAGCTTGCCCAGCACCAGGCCGGCGGCGACCGCGCCCGTCCCCAGGCAACCCATGAGGAAGCCGAAACCGGCGGCGCCCAGGTGCAGGCGTTGCGCCGCGATGGCCGGCAACAGCGCCCACAGGGCCGAGCCCGCGCCGCTGTAGGCAATGGTGCGCAGCAACTGCGCCAGGATCATCGGGGAGTGGCGCGCGTAGCGTAGCCCCGCGAGGGTGCCGCTCCAGAGCCGCTCGGCCGGCAGCGGCGACTTCGCATGCGGGGCCGGCGGCCAGCGTCGCACCGCATGGATCATGACCAGTGCGCTCAGCGTGGCGATCGCGAACACCCAGCCCGCGCCGAGCCAGGCAAACAGGAAGCCCGCGATCGATGGGCCCAGCGCCCGCGCGCTGTTCCAGGCGATCGACATCGCCGTGATGGCCTGCGGCATGTCCTCGCGCGGCACCGTGTCCGCCACGCTGGTGTTCCAGGCCGGCGACAGCAGCGCCGTGCAGCAGCCCGCGCCAAACGTGAACAGCAGCAAGGTCGCCGGTCCGGCCCACCCCAGCAAGGCAAGCGCGGAAAGGACGATGACGACACCCACCTGGACGCCCAGCGCCTTGAGGATCAGCCGGCGCCGGTCCAGGGTGTCGGCCAGCACGCCGGCCGGCAGCGCCAGCAGGAACATCGGCAGGAACACGGCGGTCTGGACCAGCGCCGCCAGGAAGGACGAGCCCGTGAGCTCCACCATGAGCCAGGAAGCCGCCATGACCTGCATGGCGTTGCCGGTGAAATAGATGGCGCTGCCAGCCCACAGGCCGCGGAAAGCGGGCAGGCGCAAGGGGGACCAGAGGGAGTGGGAGGTGGAGGACATCGAAGGTGCCCCCGGATTATGGGCGGGCGCATCACTCGGCCAGACGATGCAGAATCCCGTCATGCCGACCAGACGCCATCTCATCGCCGCGGGCGCGGCCTTCCTCCCCATCATCGGGAACGCCCAGGCCTTCCCTTCCAAGCCGATCCGCATCGTGGTGCCCTTCGGGCCCGGCGGCATCGCGGACCTGACCGCCCGCTCGGTGGCCAGGAAGCTCGGCGACAACCTGCGCCAGAGCGTGATCGTCGACAACAAACCCGGCGCGGGCGGCGTCGTGGCCGGAGAGACGGTGGCGCGGAGCGATCCGGATGGCTACGTGCTGCTGCTCATGAGCAATGCCACCGCTGTCAGCGCCGGCCTGTTCAAGTCGCTCTCGTTCGACCCGCAGAAGGACTTCGCCCCGATCTCGACGCTCGGTTTCTTCGACATCGCTCTGCTGACGGCGGGCAATTCGCGCTTCCAGACGCTCAAGGACATGCTGGCTTATGCCAAGGCGAATCCGGGCAAGCTGAACGTTGCCACCATCAACGTGGGGAGCACCCAGCACCTGGCCGCGGAACTCCTGAAGAGCAGTGCCGGCGTGGACTTCCAGGTCGTGCCCTTCAACACTTCCGCCGCGGTGCTCAGTGCGCTGAGGGGCGGACAAGTCGACGCCGTCGTCGAAATCCTCGGCCCGATGATGTCCCAGATCGCAGCCAGGGCGGTGCGCCCCATCGCCGTGATGGGCGCACAGCGCGCCACGGCGCTGCCGGATGTGCCCACCGTCGCGGAGAGCGGCGTGCGCGGCTTCCAGGTGGCGTCCTGGAACGCGCTGGCGGCACCGGCGAAGACACCGCCCGCGGTGATCGCCTTGCTGAATCGGGAGGTGGTCAAGGCGCTGGAGGATCCCGGCGTGCGCAAGCAGCTTGCGGACCTGACCGTGTCGCCGCGCGGCGGCACGCCGGAGCAGCTGCGGGACCTGCTCGCATCGGAAGTCAAGCGCTGGGCTGAGGTGATCGAGCGGGCCAAGGTGCCGCGGCAGTAGCCGCCACCTCAGGGCCGGCGCCCGAATTCGACCACCCGGTTTTGCGGCAGGCAGAAGTAGTCCGAAGCGCGGCTCGAGTTGCGGTGCAGCCAGGCGAAGATGGCTTGCCGGGCGCGCGTCATCGCCGCCAGGTGGCCGGTGGCCACGGTTTCGCGCGACACGAAATACGAAGTCGTCATCGTTTCCACGGAAATGGCGCGCTGGTACGACAGGATGTTCATGAGCTCGGGGACATCGGGCACTTCCATGAAGCCGTGGCGCGCGGTCACTTTCCAGAAGCCGCCGCCCAGCTCGGTGGAGCCGATGCGGTGCGCGGCGTCCACCCGGGGCGAGTCGGTGGGTTGCACCTGTAGCACGATCACGCGCTGGTGCAACACCTGGTTGTGCTTGAGGTTGTGCAGTAGTGCATGCGGCACGTAATCGGGTTCGGAGGTCAGGAAGATGGCGGTGCCGCGCACCCGGTGCGGCGGATCCGCCAGCAAGGAGCGCACGAAGGGCTCGAGATCCACCCGGTCGGCGGCCGCCAGTTCGTGCACCAGCCTGCGCCCCCGGGCCCAGGTGGTGAACAGGCCCAGCACCAGCGCCGCCACCAGCAGCGGCAGCCAGCCGCCGTCGGCGATCTTCAGGCTGTTGGCGAACAGGAACAGCAGGTCGACGCCGAGGAACACGGCGGAGCCGGCTGCCACCAGCCAGCGGTTCCAGCCCCATTGCCGGCGCGCCACCAGCGCGGCAAGGACGGTGGTCGTCACCATCGTCACCGACACCGCGATGCCGTAGGCCGACGACAGCGCGCTGGAGTTCCGGAAACCCAGCACGAGCGCGAGGACGCCCGCCATCAGCAGCCAGTTGACCGCCGGCACGTAGATCTGGCCCATGGCCTGGCCGGAGGTCTGCACGATCCGCAGCCGCGGCAGGTAACCCATGCGCATGGCCTGCGCGGTCAGCGAGAAGGCGCCCGAGATGACGGCTTGCGAGGCAATCACCGTCGCCAGCGCCGCCAGCACCACCATCGGAATCACGCCCCAGGAAGGCAGCAGCCGGTAGAACGGGTTGTCGATGGCCGTGGGGTCGCGCAACACCAGCGCGCCCTGCCCGAAGTAGTTGAGCACCAGCGCCGGCAGCGCGACGAAGAACCAGGCCTGCCGGATCGCGCGGGCGCCGAAGTGGCCCATGTCGGCGTAGAGCGCCTCACCTCCCGTCACCGCGAGGAACACCGAACCGAGCACCGCCAGCGACTGCGCCTGGTGCTCCACCAGGAAGGAAATGGCCCACGCCGGATTCAGCGCCTGCAACACCCGTGGCTCGGTGACGATGTGCTGCACGCCGAGCCAGGCCAGCGTGCCGAACCACAGCAGCATCACCGGCCCGAACACCTTGCCGACGGCGCCGGTGCCGAACTTCTGCACCACGAACAGGCCGACCAGGACCACCAGCGTGATCGGGATGACGCAGGACTCGAAGATCGGCGTGGCCACCTTCAGGCCCTCCACCGCCGACAGCACCGAGATGGCGGGCGTGATCAGGCTGTCGCCGTAGAACATGGCGGCGCCCGTCAGGCCCATGGCGGCCACCAGTCCCGGCAGCCAGGGACGCTGCCCGGAAGCCGCGACCGCGTGCCGCGCCAGCGCCTGCAGCGCCATGATGCCGCCCTCGCCGTCGTGGTCGGCGCGCAGCACGAACACCACGTACTTCAGCGTGACCACCAGCGTCAGCGCCCAGAAGATCAGCGACAGCAGTCCCAGCACCGCGGCCGGCGTGAGGACGACGCCGTGCGCCGGGCTCAGGCACTCGCGCAGTGCATAGAGGGGCGAAGTGCCGATGTCGCCGTAGACCACCCCCAACGCGGCCAGGGCCAGTGCGCCTTTGGCCGGATGGGGGACGTCGTCGGCGGTGGTGGCGGAGTACATGCGGAGCGTTGGAGCTGGGAGATCGCGATTGTCCGGTGGGACCGGCTCGTTCCCGTCGCGCGCCGGCATTGAGCCCCTCGTATTTACGGATTTTTTATGGCCGGGCCGTGGCTTTTTGCCCTGTTTTTGCATGGCCTTGCCGAGACTGCAGGCAACGACAGGAGCATTCATGGACATCGTCTTCATTCTTCTCGGCGCCGGGCTTTGGGGCCTCATGGCCTTGTTGGCGCGCGGCCTCGCGGCCCTGGCGCCGCAGCGGGAGCAGCGCCCGTGATCACCACCGCCACCCTTTACGGCCTGGCCGGCTTCTGCGCGCTGCTGCTGCTGGCCTACCTGGTCTATGCGCTGATCCGCGCGGAGGACTTCTGACATGACCGCTTCCGCCTGGGGCCTGCTGGCCCTGTTTCTCGTGCTGCTGCCGGTGCTGGCGTGGCCGGTCGGCCAATGGATGGCCGCGCTGATGGAAGGCCGCCTGCCGCGCTGGATGCAGCGCGTCGAGGCGCCCTTGTACCGGCTGGCCGGTGTCGACCCCGCCGCTTCCATGACGTGGAAGCACTACGCGCTTGCCTTGCTGGCCTTCAACGCCGTCGGCGCCCTGTTCGTGTATGGACTGCAGCGCCTGCAGCACCTGTTGCCTTTGAACCCTGCTGGCCTGGCCGCGGTGTCGCCCGACTCGTCGTTCAACACCGCGGTCAGCTTCGTCACCAACACCAACTGGCAAGGCTACGTCGGCGAAACCACCATGAGCTACCTGGTGCAGATGGTGGCCCTGGCCGGCCAGAACTTCCTGTCGGCGGCGACCGGCATCGCCGTCGCCTATGCGCTGATCCGCGGCTTCGCGGGCCGCTCCTCAGCTGGTGTCGGCAACTTCTGGACCGACCTGGTGCGCATCACCGCCTGGCTGCTGGTGCCGCTGTCCCTGGTGATGGCGCTGTTCCTGGTGGCGCAGGGCGCGATCCAGAACTTCTCGCCCTACCAGGAAGTGCAGACGCTGGAGGCCACCACTTACCAGCAGCCGAAGAACGGCCCCGACGGCCAGCCCTTGAAAGACGAAAAGG
>JAQGMU010000471.1 GCA_028292195.1 Ramlibacter sp.
CCCTGGAGAACGAGAAGGAATGAACGCCAACACGATGGGCCTGACCGAAGAACTCAGGATGATGCAGGATACGATCCAGCGTTTCCTGGTGGAACACGTGCACCCGGCCGAAGTCGGCGCGCGGCGCGACGATGCGACCGAGCTGCCGCCGGACGTCGTCAAGCGGGTCCAGCCGCTGGCCCGCAAGATCGGTCTCTGGTGCTTCGAGACGCCGGAGGAATACGGCGGCGCGGGGCTCGGCTCCTTTCCCTTCGTGGTCGCCTACCAGGCAGCCTCGAAACACACCTACTCGCTGCCCGATCCCGGCTGCGGGGTGTTCGGCTATGACCCGCCCAACATCCTGTTGAGCGCGAACGACGCGCAGCGCGCGCGCTACATCCGGCCCACCGTCGACGAGGGCCGGCAGTGGTTCATCGGCCTGAGCGAGCCTTCGGGGGGCAGCGACCCGGCACGCGCCATCCAGACGCGCGCGCGCCGCGACGGCGACCACTGGATCATCAGCGGCCGCAAGATGTGGACGAGCCGCGCGCAGGTGGCCACCAACGGCATCGTGTTCGCGCGCACCGGCGCCGGCCGCGCGGGCATCAGCGCATTCATCGTCGACATGCCGGCGCAGGGCGTTTCGGTGCGGCCGGTCAAGGTGATCCGCGACCACGCCACCAACGAAATGCTGCTCGACGAGGTCGCGGTGCCGCTGGAGAACATGCTGGGCGGCGAAGGCGAAGGGTTTTCGCTGGCGCAGAAATGGCTCGTGCGCGGCCGCCTGAAGATCGCCGCGCAGTGCGTAGGCGTCGCCGAGGCCGCGATCGAGATCGCCGCCGACTATGCGAAGCAGCGCGAGACCTTCGGCAAGCGCCTGGCGGCACGGCAGTCGGTGCAGAACATGCTGGTGGACTCGCATGTGGCCATCCGCGCCGCGCGCTGGCTGCTGTGGGACGCCGCGTGGCAGGACGACAGCGGCGTCGATGCGCGCAACGCGGCTTCCATGGCCAAGCTGTACGCCAGCGAAGCCGCGTTCAACGCGGTGGACTGCGCCATGCAGATCCTCGGCGGCATGGGCATGTCGCGCGAGATGCCGCTGGAGCACTGGTTCCGCGGCCTGCGCGTCAACCGCGTGGTCGAAGGCCCCTCGGAAGTGCATCGCATGCTGATCGCCCGGGATCTGCTCGGGGACGCGGCGCTGGACCGGGCGCCAACCTGAACGAAAGCAAGCCATGTTGAAAGCCTTTGCGATCTCGATCGCCATCCTGTGCGGCGGCCTGTCCGCCGCCAACGCGCAGGCACCCGCGGAGCCTTACCCGGCTCGGCCCATCACGCTCGTCGTTCCGTTTGCCGCGGGCGGTGTCACGGACGTGGTGGCGCGGGTCATCGGCGCCCGCATGAGCGAGCTCCTGGGCCAGCCGCTCGTCGTGGAGAACCGTGTCGGCGCGGGCGGCAGCATCGGCACGACCTTTGCCGCGCATGCCGCGCCGAACGGCTACACCCTGCTGCTCGGAAACGGCGGCACGCACTCGACCTCCCCGATCACCGAGCGCGGCGTCGCCTACGACCCGAACAAGGACTTCACCTTCATCGCGCCATTCGGTTCGTACTCGTTCGTCCTGGTGTGCAACCCCAAGGTGCCCGTGACCTCGGTGGCGGAGCTGGTCGCGCTGGCCAGGCGCCAGCCGGGCAAGCTGTCGTACGGCACCGCGGGCATAGGCTCGAACGTGCACTTCATCTTCGAATACTTCAAGCTGCGCGCCGGCGTGGACATCACCCACGTCCCCTACCGGGGCGCCGGGCCGATGGTCGCCGACCTGCTGGCCGGCACCACCGATTGCTCGTTCGACGGCACCTCGCGCCCGCACATCGAGTCCGGCCGGCTGCGGGCACTGGCCGTCGCCGGGATCCGGCGCGATCCCCTTTACCCGGAAGTTCCCACGCTGGACGAGGCGGGCCTCAGTGGCTTCAACCTGCCCGGCTGGCAATCGCTGATGGGTCCGCGCGGCATGTCCCCGACCATCGTGCGGATCTTGAACGAGGCCGCCAATACCGCGGTGCGCGACCCCGACGTCATCGCGAAACTGCGCAACATCGGCTTCGTTGCGCAGGGCGGAACGCCGGCGGAGCTCGAGAAGTTCGTCGCGGAGGACACGGCCACGTTCAGGCGGATCGCGCGGGACGCGAAGATCCAGCTGCAATAGCTGAGGAATCCCGGGCCGCTATGGTAAACACCGGTAGCAGGCGCCGACCCGCCTGCTAGAGTGCGGCGCATGGCCAGCGTTCGATGCGATCCCGACGTGAAATCAGCCGTCCGGGCGCTGGGCGTCCTCCAGCTGTTCGAACGCGTGCGCCGCGCGGCGACCGCCAAGGAAATCGGCGCCAGCCTCGGCATGCCGGTGTCCAGCACCTCCATGCTCCTGCGCACCATGGTCGCGCAAGGCTACCTCGCCTTCGATGCCGCGGCCCGCACCTACCTGCCGACGCTGCGCGTGGTGGGGCTCGGGCAGTGGATGCTGGAAGCCGGCAACCATCCGGGCGCCGCGCTGATGGAATTGACGCGCGAGCTGAGCCGCCAGACCGGGCAGCTCGTGGCCGTGGGCGCGCGCAAGGGCCTGTTCGCGCAATACATCCATGTCATCCCCGCGGCGACGCCGGCGTCCTATGAGGTTCCGAACGGCGCCGTCTATCCGCTGTCCCGGTCAACGTGCGGCTGGGCGCTGCTGGCGCCCTGCCGTGACGATGAAATCTCGCGCGTCGTGCTGCGCTCGAACGCAGAACTCCCGAACAAGCCGGTCGAGCCGCGCTGGATCATCGACCAGCTTGCGCGCGTTCGCCGCGCCGGCTATGCGTTCAGTTTCGGCCAGGTGCGCCCCGGCTCCGGTGCGGTCTCCATGCGCCTGCCCCGCTGCGCGGGCGACGGACTGGCGCTGGTCGTCGGCGGCAACAACAGGCAGTTCGTCGAAAAGTCGGACGACTACATGCACCTGATGCGCAAGGGCATCGCGCGGCACTTCGGTGCCGCGGCGGACTAGGGTTGCGCCGGAATAGCCGTCGATCCGGCCCGGATCAGGAGCGGACGCCGGTCGCAGCGTCCCTAGCAGGCAGCGGTATCCAGCGACTCAGACATGGACCCAGCGTTGCCAAGGTCACGGGTTTGACCAGGTAATCATCCATTCCGGCCGCCCTGCAGCGCGCTTCCTGGGCGGCCAAGGCGCCTGCGGTGCAGGCAATCACTGGAGTGTGGATGCCTGGGCCCGACCCCTCGCTGAGCCGGATGGAGCGGGTCATTTCGTAGCCGTCCATCTCCGGCATGTTGCAGTCCGCGAGCACGGCGCCGAAGCGCCCGGTTTTCCATGCCTCGAGGCCCAGCAGGCCGTTGGCGGCGCTCTCGGACGGATAGCCCAGCAAATTTGCCAGGCGCTGCAGCACCATCCGGTTCGTAGGGTGGTCATCCACCACGAGCAACAGGGTTCCTTGCGCCTGCGCCTGGGCGACCGTCGGAGCCGCGCGTGGGACCACCGGCGCAGGAGCAGCTTGCCCCTCGCCGGGCTGCCGACTCGCCGGGGCCGAACCGGCAATCGCAAATGCAAGCTGTGCGGTGACCGTCGTGCCCTGGCCCGGTGTGCTTTGGATACCGACGGTGCCACCCATCAGTTCAGCGAGCCTCTTGCAGATCACCAGGCCCAGGCCGGAGCCGCCGAACAGCGCGGCGGTTTCGCTGCTGGCCTGCATGAAGGGCTGAAAGAGCCGCCGCTGCTGGTCGGGCGAGATGCCGATGCCGGTGTCTGCCACGACGAACTGCAAGTGCTCGGTCCCTGCGCTGCTCCGGCCAAGTTCGACGCGCAGCGTGACCTTGCCCTGCTCCGTGAACTTGATGGCATTGCCGACCAGGTTGTTCAGGATCTGCCCCACGCGCACCGAGTCGAAATGCAGCCAGTGGCTGACCCCCTCGCCGACGTGTACGTGCAGCAGCAGCCCCTTCACCGACGCCGCGGCGGCATTGATGTCCGAGATGCGATGGACCAGCTCGCCGATGGAGGCGGGCGCAATGTCCAGCTCCAGCCGATCCGCTTCGATCCTGGAAAAATCCAGGATGTCGTTGACAATGCGCAGCAGCGAACGGCTTGATTCCTGCGCCACGGCCAGCATCGATCGCTGGGCAGGAGCAAGATGTCCCGTGCCGAGCAGCTCCAGCAAGCCCAGCACGCCGTTCATTGGCGTGCGGATATCGTGGCTCATCGCCGCCAGGAAAGTGCTCTTGGCGCGATTGGCGCTCTCGGCATCCTGGGCCGCTCGGGTCTGCTCCAGCAAGGCCCGCTGCAGCGCCGCTTCCGCTTCCTTGAGTTCCGTGACGTCGGTGTCGATGCCCACCCAGAACCCGGCCTTGCCCTCGGCGTCGAGCACCGGGGCCCCCCGGTACGACATGATCCGATAGCTGCCGTCCTGGGCCAACAAGCGACGGACGCCCGAAAAAGTGGCCAGGGTCTGCAGCGATCGCTGCCAGTTCAGCCCGGCTGCCACTCGGTCGTCCGGATGGATCAGCGCGACCCGGCTCGCCCGGCTGCTCCAATCGGCAACCGTTCCGCCCACGAGGGCACACCAGGCCCGGTTCGCAAAGGTCAATTCTCCGGTCTTGCCATCGATCGTCCAGATCACCTGGGGCGCGTTCTCGGCCAGGGTCTGAAACAGGGCCTTCTGGCTTGCCAGAACGGCGGTGCGCTCCGCAACTTTCGATTCGAGTTGCGCATTGTGTTCACTCACCGCCGCATTGAGGCGCGCCAGCTCGCTGTTGCCGCGCATGAGTTCGCGCTGCGAGTTGACCAGTTCGGCGTTCAGCCGGGTAAGGTCTTCGAGGATGGCGGCGTCATCGGGGCGGCGGCTCCCGGACGCGGCCATGTCGGGCGCGGCGGAAGTCACGTCAAAGTTTCCAGGTAGCTGTTCAGGCGCAGCAGTTCCGTCTCGAAGCTGCCCATCGCAACGTGGAGGTCAGCCGGGTGGCCAGCGGCACCGGCGGCCTCGATGCGGCCGCAAGCCTCCGACAGCCGGGTGGCACCGAGCATCAGGGTGGCCCCCTTGATGCGGTGCGAGACCTCCATGACCGGCGTGAAGTCGTCCCGTCCCGCTGCCCGTCGCAGCGCTGCCGCGTCGAGTTCGTTCGCCTGGCGGAAGTCGGCCAGTATCTGCGCCGTGGCCGTGGCGTTGCCGCCGGAGATTTCAGCCAGCAAGACCGTGTCGAGGAGGCCTTCGGTCACGGTCGCGGCCCTGGCCGGATTCGCGGCAGGCAACGCGATGGCTGCCGGGCCGGTTGTTGCCGCGCGAGCCAGGGGGAGCCACTGGTCCAGCATCTCGCTGACCCTCGCCAAGTCCGCGGGCTTGACCATGCAGTCGTCCATTCCGGCGCCGATGCACATGTCCGTGGCCGACTTCAGCGCGTTGGCCGTGCAGGCGATGATGGGGACGCGACGCTGGCCGCCAAGCCGCTCGATTGCGCGGATTTCCGCGGCGAGCTCGTAGCCGTTCATTCGCGGCATGTTGCAGTCGGTGATGACCGCCCCGAACCGTCCGCTGCGCCACAGCGCCAATGCCTGCACGCCATCGGCCGCGGCTTCCGCGGCATAGCCCAGGGACGCGGCTTGCTGCAGCAGCACCCGCCGGTTGGTCGGATGGTCATCGACGACCAGCAACAGCGTCCCTTCGGCTGCCGCCTCCTCGATGGAGGGTGCCGGGCGGCGCTCGGCGACCAATGCACCGAGCAGGTCACGGCGGCTGGGGATGGACGGTTGCGCCGGCGCGCCCGCGTCGCAGACCTCGAGCGCCAGCGTGAGGGTCGCCGTGGTCCCGCGGCCGTATTCGCTTTCCATCTCCACGGCTCCCCCCATGAGTTCGGCGAGCCGGCGCGCGATCACCAGGCCCAGCCCGGTGCCGCCGAACCGGTTGCTGATCGCCGCGTCCGCCTGGACGAAGGGCTGGAAGAGCCGACCCAGCTGCTGGGCGGACATGCCGATGCCGGTATCGCGCACGACGAACCTCAGCTCCTCGATTTCCTGCCGGCGCGCGACCAGTTCCACCGCGACCTGGACGCTGCCGCGGTCGGTGAACTTGATCGCGTTGTTGAGGAGGTTGTTCAGGATCTGCCCCAGCCGCAGCGGATCCAGCGCGAGCAGCGGGCTGATCGCCGGGTCCACGTCCACGTGCAGGCTCAGGTTCTTCCTCGATGCGATCTGGCTGTGCAGCCTGCCGGCGTTCTCCACGATCCCCTTGACCGAGCTGGCCACGAGGTTGAGATCGAGCCGGTTGGCCTCGATCTTCGAGAAATCCAGGACGTCGTCGATGATCGACAACAGCGACTCGCCGGATTCGCGCGCCAGCCCCAGCGTCGCGTGCTGGCCCTCGTCCAGCGTGCTCAGTTGCAGCAGCTCCAGCAGGCCGAGCAGGCCGCTCATGGGCGTGCGGATTTCGTGGCTCATCGCCGCGAGGAAATCCGACTTGGCCCGGCTGGCCTCCTCGGCCTGCGACCGCGCCAGGCTCAGCTCCGCGGTGCGGTGGCGCACGCGGGATTCGAGATCCGCGTTGAGCTCGCGCAGCGCGTCCTGGTCGCGCTTGCGTGGGGTGATGTCCTGTGCCATCAGCACGATGCCGATGACCTTCCCGCTGGCGTCCCGGTAGGGCACGCGGTCTCGCTGCACCCACATCTCCTTGCCGTGCACGTCGCGGATCCTGGCGACCGTCCCCAGCTGCGGCATGCCCGACCGGATCACCTCCAGGTCGGCCATGTGGCCTTGGGCGCCGGTATCGGGGTAGATTTCGGTTGCCAACCGGCCTTCGATCTGCTCGACCGACCGACCGGCCGCCTCCGCGCCGTGGCGGTTGATCCGCAGGATGCGGTTCTCGGTGTCCTTGAACAGGATCAACGCCGGCATCAGATCGAACAGCACCCGAAGTTCCGTCTGTTGCTGCTGCAACTCGCGGTTGGCGCGCGATATCTCCAGCTCGGCGAGCTTCATGTCGTGGATGTCGGTGTAGGTGCCGACCCACTTGAGCACCGTGCCGGAGGCATCCCGCTGCGGGACTCCCCGCATGAGCCACCAGCGGTACGCCCCGTCCGCGCGGCGCAGGCGGCACTCCAGGATGTACGTGCCGAGCGTCGCGGTCGCCAGCTGCCACGCGTCCCACGCGCGCTGCTGGTCTTCCGGATGGAACGGCACGTTCCAGCCATGGCCGGAACTCTCCGCCGCCGTCAGGCCGGTGTAGTCGGCCCAGCGCTGGTTGACATAGATGTTCCAGCCATCGGGGCGCGTCATCCAGACGATTTGCGGCATCGATTCGGCCAGGGCGCGGAACTCGGACTCGCTCGCGCGCAGCGCCGTTTCGACGCGCTTGCGCTCGGTGATGACGCTGGCCGATGAAATCAGGAAGATCACCTTGCCGGTTTCGTCGCGCAGCGGCTGCAGCGAGAAGTCGAGGTCGTAGACCTCGTCATTCGTTCCGTGCGTGCGCACCTCGTACTGGGAAGGCTCGCCGCGAGCGGCGCGGGCGATCGCATCCCGCAGCTGCTGTTGCGCGTGCGGCGAATCCCGCCACCACGGCGTGTCGGCGAACGGCATGCCCAGCACGTCTTGCGCCTGCAGGCCCGCCGCTGCCAGGGGCGACCGGTTGACCTCGACCAGGATGCCCTCCGGCGTCAGCAGAGCCACGAAGATGGACGGGCCAAGGCCGTCCATGACATGGCGCAACTGGCGCTGGCTGCGTTGCACGGCCTGCTCGGCCCGCTTGTGCTCGGTAATGTCGAATACCGTGCCTCGAACGCCGGCGACGCCCAGTGAGGTGTCGCGCACCGCCTCGCCACGGGCGAGCACCCAGTTGCGGGTTTGATCGGGGCGAATGCCTTCGAGCTCGATTTCGTACGGCTGGCCGTTCGCCAGGACGTTTCGATTGGCGGCTTCCATCGCCGCCAGGCTCTCGGCAGTCAGCAAGGCCGTCCGGTCGCTCCTTGTCGACGCGCCAGGCTCGGGATCGCGGCCGAAGAGCGCGAATGCTTCTTCCGACCATTCGACCGATCCGCTCCTGGTGTCGAGGAACCAGCTGCCCAGACGGGCCAGCCGCTTCGCATGACTGAGTTCCAGCTCGCGCGGTTTCAGCACCATCGGGCGGGTCGCAGCCACGGCCACGCCTCCCACGGCCAGTGCCAGCAGCAACACGATGCCCATGTCGCGCCACATGGCCAGCCGCGTCACCGCTTCGAGCGTCCGGATTTCGGCTCCGCTCACGATCCACAGCACGGTCTCCCCGTGAAACTGCAGGGCCCGGCTCGCATAGAGCCGCGGAATGCCATCCAGCCCGCGCAGCTCGGTCATCCCCCTGGTCATCGCCACGCGCCCGCCAAACAGTTCGCTCTGGGCGAATGCCTGGCCACGGGACAGGTCCGTGCTGTCCGGACTGCGGCTCACCAGGACGCCCGCCTGGTCAAACAGCTCGAGCGTCAGGAGGAGCTTGCCGTCGACGGGCAGCTCGGAAGCCAGCGTGGCGGCGCTCAGCCCCGCCAGGGCCAGCGCGGTGACCCGGTCATCCGCGTCCAGCACGGGAACGACGAGCTGCAAGTTGTCCCTCCCGGTCACCCGGCCGACCGTGAAGCCGCTGAGGACCGGGCGCTTTGTCCGCAGGGCCTGCTGGACGTACGGCCGGTCACCCAGGTTGATCGCTCCGCGAATGGGCTGGCCGCTGCATACCACGTCCCCGCCCGGCGAAACCAGGATGTAGTTCGTGATCCGGGGTCCGGCCGCCTGCACCGCGCGCCGCAAGGCGACGGAGCAGGCCTCGACCGCACCGGGCTGCTTGAGGTCCACCGCGCCGATGGCCCGCCCCACTGTTTCCGCGCTCACCAGGTCGTGGGCCAATCTGCGCTCCAGCCGCTCGGCTGTGCCCTGCACTGCCGCAATCGCGTCGCCACGAAACCTTTGGGAGTCGCGCCGAAATTGCAGGCCCGTGAGCAGGAACACCGGCAAGGCGCAAAGCAGGGCGAAGAGAACCAGCCTGGCGCGCATCGGCATCCATGGCTTGGTCGGATCGAGCAGGGATCGGCGGCTCATGTCCGCTGCGCCCTGGCGGTTGGAAACATCTCCAGGTACCCGTTCAAGCGCACCAGCTCGGTTTCGAAACTGCTCATGGCAGGGACCAGTCCGGCTGCGTCGCGCGCCGCGCCCGCCGCTTCGATGCGCGCGCAGGCCTGCCCCAGCAAGCTGGCGCCCAGCATCTGGCTGGAGCCCTTGATGCGGTGCGAGAACTCGGTGACCCTGGCGAAATTCCCCCCCGCAGCCGCCTGGCGCAGCGCCGCAGCATCGGTTTCGTTGACGTGGCGGAAGTCGAGCAGCATCTCCGCCTGGGCCAGTGGGTCGCCGCCGGAAATCTCCGACAGCAGCAGCAGGTCGAGCAGCCCCTGGGCGCCCCGGGCAAGCCCCGGCCGCGGCTGCGGGACCGGTTGCGGAGCCGCGGCGTCCGGGCTGCGATGTTCGGTCCCCCCGGCAAGCGGCACCCAGCGGCCAAGCACGGCGCTCAGGTCGGCCAGGCTGGCCGGCTTCAACAGGCAGTCATCCATGCCGGAGTTCAGGCACAAGTCGGTCGCGGAAGGCAGGGCGTTGGCGGTGCACGCGATGATCGGGATCCGCCCGGCGGCCTGTTGCCACTCCGCTTCGCGAATCGACCGGGCCAGCTGGTAGCCATCCATCACCGGCATGCTGCAGTCGGAGAGGACGGCAGCGAAGCGGCCGCTGCGCCAGGCCGTAAGCGCCTGCGCCCCGTCGGCAACCGATTCGGCAGCATAGCCAAGCGACGCCGCCTGCCGCATCAGGACCATCCGGTTCGTCGGGTGGTCGTCGACGATCAGCAGCAGGCTCCCGTCGGCCTGCGCTGCTGCCACGGTCGGGGCGGCCCGGCGGCCTTCCAGCAGCTTCTCCAGTGCGTCGGCGTCGGTCCGTTCCGACCGGACGGGGCCGGCGGCATCGCAGATCTCGAAGCAAAGACGCAGCGACAGGCAGGTCCCCACGCCGGCTTCACTCTCCACCTCCACCGTTCCACCCATCAGTTCGGCCAGCCGCCTTGAAATGACAAGCCCGAGGCCGGTGCCGCCGAAACGCGCCGCCGTCCCGGCCGCGGCCTGCATGAAAGGCTGGAACAGGCGATCGACCTGGTCCGGCGTCATGCCGATGCCGGTGTCGCTGACGGTGAAGCGCAGTTCCTCCACGTCGTCCTGCCGGTTGACCAGCTCCACGGCGATGTCGATGTGACCGGCGGCGGTGAACTTGATCGCGTTGTTGAGGAAGTTGTTGAGGATCTGCCCCAACCTCAGCGGATCGAACGACAGGTACGGGCTGATCTCCGGCGCAATTCGGCTGTGCAGCACCAGGTTCTTGGCCGATGCCACTTGCGCGTGCAGGCGGCAGGCGCTGGCGACAACCGTCGTGACCGACCCGGCAAGGAGGTTCAGTTCGAGGCTGTTCGCCTCGATCCTGGAAAATTCCAGGATGTCGTTGATGATGCGCATCAACGCGTCGCCGGATTCGCGCGCGACGGCGAGGGTCGATCGCTGCTCGGCGTCGAGCCCGCCCAGCGCGAGCAATTCGAGCAGGCCGAGCAGTCCGCTCATCGGCGTGCGGATCTCGTGGCTCATGGTCGCCAGGAATTCCGACTTCGCCTGGTTGGCGTTCTCGGCGTCGTCTCGCGCCAGATTCAGTTCCGCGGTCCGGCGCCGCACGCGGTCCTCGAGCTGCGCGTTGAGTTCGCGCAGCGCATCCTGGTCGCGCTTGCGCTCGCTGATGTCGATGACCATGACCACGATGCCCGCCACTGCCCCGCTCTCGTCGTGGAACGGAACCTTGTCCTTCTGCGTCCACACCTCGCTTCCATCCGGATCCGTGCGGCTCTCGACGACGCCAAGGATGGGCCTTCCGGTACGAATGATCTCGCCGTCATCCTCGCGGTACCGCGCCGCGGTGGCCCGCGGAAAGACATCGTAGATCGACGACGCTTCGAGCTCGGACACCGAGCGGCCGAAGCTGCGGGCGCCGCGCTCATTGATGCGCAGGATTTTCCCCTTGGCGTCCTTGAACCAGATCATGGCCGGCACCAGGTCAAGCACAAGCCGCAGCTCGGCGCGCTGCCACTGCAATTCGCGGTTGGTGCGCGACACCTCGATCTCCGCGAGTTTCAGGTCGTCGATGTCGGTGCAAGTCCCGATCCATTTCAGGACGGCACCGGCATCGTCGCTCACCGCGACTGCCCGCACCAGCCACCAGCGATAGGCGCCGCCGGCACGCCGCAGTCTCGCTTCATAGGAATAGGCTCCAGCGGTCGCCCTGTCGAACGCCTCGGCGGCGCGCGGCCGGTCATCGGGATGGATCGCGTCTTGCCAGCCGGCGCCCAAGCCTTCCGACAGGCTCAACCCCGTGTAATCCATCCACTGCGCGTTGAGGTAGACCGCCTCACGCCGCGGCGTGGTCGCCCAGACGATCTGCGGCATGGCGGCGGCCAGCGTCCGGAATTCGGCGAAACTCTCCCGCAGCGCCAGCTCGGAACGCCTTCTCTGCGTGATGTCGCTGGTGCAGCCGACGACAAAGTCGACGCTTCCGTCGGCGGCGAAGGCCGCCGAAAAGACGTATGCATAGAAGCCGCCGGGGCCGGCGGGCCTGACGTAGCCGACCTCGCCCTTCACCGTCTTGCCGGTGGCAAAGACCGACCGGATCTGGGCCTGGATCTTTCCCGCGGACAGCGTCGGGTAGCCCAGGTCGTACGAATCCTTGCCGATCGCCTGCTCGAGGCTGATTCCCCAGAGATCGAGTACCCCCTGGTTGGCGAACAGCAGGCGCCCCCGCGCGTCGATGAGGTAGGTGAAATCGGTGATCGCCGACAACGCCGTGTTGAGCATCCGTTCACGCCGTGCCGTTTCCAGCGACAGCGCCGCCAGGTCGCGGGCCGCCCGCACGCGCGCCGTGATGTCGTGGTGCATGACCACCGCGCCCGATACAGCGCCGTCGCCCATGGGGGCTGCGCGCAGCGAGTACCAGCGTTCCTGGTCCGGCGAATGGCACGGGTACTCGATCTCGAAGATCCTGCTCTGGCCCGCCAACAGCTCGCGCAAGCCGCGCGCGACCTGCGCGGCCTCTGCGCTGCCGCAATCCGCGCCCTGGTTGCACACCGCCAGGTAACTGGTGCCCAGCCCGTGTCCCGGGCCTTGCATGCCGTTCTCGACCGCGAACTTTTTCCAGGCGGCGTTGACGCTGACGATCACCCCCTGGCCGTCAAGCAGCGCCACGTGCGCCGGCAGCGCTGCGAAGATCGCATCCCGGTGCGCCGTTTCGCTCAACCGCAACTGCTCCTGCGCCCGCTGAAACAGGAAGGTCTTGCCGTTGCCCGCGGTCACGCTGTCGACCTCCCCCCCAAGCAGCGCATCCAGCCGCTCGTCAGCCTCCCGGATCTGCTCCACCAGGCGCGCAATCTCCACAGCGGATGCGGGTTCGCCCAGTTCCCGGTGGGATGTCATGAAGTGTTGGGACCGACGGCGGGCACCGCGCGGGCACGGTCCGATTTCGGCGGCCCGCCGCCAGCAGGGCCGCTGCCGGAGGACGGCTCTGGCGCGGGCCGGCACTGGTCATGCCGGTACTGCGCCAGCAGTGGCGCCAGCTTGGCCGCGGTCAGCGGCTTGCTGACGGCGCCCAGCACCGTGACTCCATTGGAACGCGCCGTGTCCACCGGCCGGCGCAGCAGGTGGTCCGGCTGGGCGCTGCTGATGATCACCGCCAGGGGCAGCCGCTCGAGCGCCGCGATCCGTAGCACCTCAGTGCCGCCGAGCGCCGGCATTGCGAGGTCCAGCACCATCACTGCCGGCGTGGGGGACTCGCGCGCGGCGGCAAGCGCGCTGGCGCCATCGGCAAAGCCGCGCACCTCCAGCGCACCGAGCTGGCGCAACAGCCGCACCACCACCCCCCGCTGGAAGTCATGGTCTTCCACGACCAGGAAGACCAGCCCCTCGCAGATCCGCGGTCCGGCGCCGCCGATGGCCGGTACCCGCACGGCCGGCAGAAGCGTTTCGATGCAGGCGTAAAGCGCGTCCCGGGACTCGACCAACGCAGCCAGCGCCGAGCGCAGCGCGCCGGGCCCGCCGGATGAGCCGGCCCGTGCGAGGACGCCGGACGCTTGCGCGACCGGCCAGGCGCCGATCACCCTGGCGGCTCCTTCTATGCGGTGCGCCATCCGTGCCACCCCCGCCAAGTCGCCGGTGGCCGCGGCGTCCTGCAGGATCTGGACATCCGCATCGGTACAGCGCCGGAACTCGGCCAGGAAGACGGCCTGGGGCTGCTCACTCCCCCGCAGCACTTCCGCGAGGCGGGATCTGTCGAGTGGCTCGCTCATGCGGCGGCAGCGCCGGCACGCCGGATTTGGCACGGGTTGTTCATGCCCCAGTCTAGAAAGCCGGACCGCTTCTGTCTGTGGGGGCATCTGGCGACTCTTGTAGGGACTTCTCGATCGGTCGCGAACTCCCTACAGCCGTGGCGAGACCGCCCGACAGACGCGCCGGCGGGAGCCTCCTACCATCTTCGGATAACCGGACTGATCGAACGTGCGCTCGCACGCCGCAGTCCAGAACTTCGATCGGACCCATGAACCCAGATACCGCGGCGCGGCCCGCAGCCGCTTCCAAGGCCGCCACCGGAATCACCGGCTTCGACCAGATGGGGGGTGGGGGACTATCCCCGGAGGCACCTGCGCGCATCATCGCCAACTTCGCCGGTTTTCCCGATCGCTGGCTAGCGTCTTGATGCACACCAGCAGCGTGGCGTCCGTCGGCATTCGCCTGCAGCGCTTTGTGGACAGTCGCATCCTGCGGATGGTCTCGGCCCGCCCGATCTCGACGCTGTCCAAGTCGCGCAACGAAGCGACCGCGCACGGCGTGGCGGAGCGTCTGACCGACTGGACCGAGGCGGCCGGCATCACGCTGGTCTGCACCAGACTGCTCGATGAAATATCGGGCAAAGTCGGCGCCGGGACGCCAGTGCAGATCTCCACCCTGCTGACCCGCACACGCGCCAGCCGCGAAGGCGAACTGGCACGCGGCCTGAAGCGCGTGCGCGAGCTGCGGGGCGCGGACGCGGTGATCTCCCAACCCAGGCCGCTCACGCAATGAGCGCCATGGATGCATACAGGTTCCGCCTCTATGTCGCGGGGGATACCCCGAACTCAGCGCATGCGCTCGCCAATCTGACCGCCCTGTGCGACAGCCAGCTGCCGGGCCGGCACGAGATCGAGGTCGTCGACGTGTTCCGCGAACCGGGCCGCGCGCTCGCCGAGAGCATCCTGATGACGCCGACATTGCTGAAACTGTCGCCTGCTCCGGTACAGCGCATCGTGGGAACCCTGGCCGACTTGCGGACGGTCGTGCTCGCCCTGGGCCTCGAGACGCTGATCGCCTGACCCGCCCGCAGTCCGCGGCTCAGGCGGGGTCGCTCGCTTCCAGCACGGCGCGGATCCTGTGCGCCAGCTCCTCGCGCCGATAAGGCTTGGTCAGCAGGTGCATGCCCTCCTCGACTCGACCGTGCTGCAGGAGCGTGGTTTCGCTGTATCCGGACGTGTAGAGGACCTTCAGGGCGGGAAGGAGATCCTTGGCTCGCTCGACCAGCTCACGGCCGCTCATGCCCGGCATGACCACGTCGGTAAACAGCAGATCGAATCGCAGGCCGCTGCGAATGATGTCCAGAGCCTGTAGCCCGTGCGGCGCTTCGATCACTCGATAGCCGAGCGAGTTCAGTTGCTCGCAGGCGTAGCGCCGAACCTGCGCATCGTCCTCCACCAGCAGGATCGTTTCGGACCCGCCGGTGGCGCCGGAGCCGGCCGCCGGCAGCTGCGGACGGGGCGCGGCCGTCGGGGCCCGCGGGAAATACAGCCTGACGCAGGTCCCCTGCCCCAGTTCGGAGTCCAGCGTGATGTGCCCGCCGGACTGCTTGACGAAGCCATGGATCATCGCCATGCCGAGCCCCGTGCCCTTGCCCTGCTCCTTGGTCGTGAAGAACGGCTCGAACACACGGCCGAGAACCCGCGGGTCGATGCCGGTGCCGGTGTCCGAGACGGCCAGCATCACGTAATCGCCGGCGCACACATCAGGATTCAGCACTGCGTATTCGGCCGACCTGCTTGCATTGGCGGTTTCGATGGACAACACGCCGCCCCGGGGCATGGCGTCCCTGGAGTTGAGGCAGAGATTCAACAACGAGTTGTCGAGCTGCGCTGGATCCACGAGCGCGGGCCACAGGCCGGCTGCACGCGAAAAGCGGATCTGGATGTGTGCGCCGATCGTTCGCGACAGCAGCGCGTCCAGGCCATCGATCCGCTGGTTGATGTCGATCGACTGCGGCTCGAGCACCTGCCTGCGGGCAAAAGCCAGCAGGCGCTGGGTCAACTCGGCGCCGCGTTCGGCTGCGTCCAGCACCATCGCAGCGAGGCCCTCCAGGGCCGGATCGTCGCGCAGCCGCGCCTGCAGCACTTCCGCATTTCCCATGATCACCGTGAGCAGGTTGTTGAAGTCATGCGCCACCCCGCCGGTCAACTGGCCGATCGATTCCAGCCGTTGGCCGTCCCGCAATCTGGCGTTGAGATCGTCGACGGCCGCGCGCTGCGCTTGCTGCGCTTCGGCGCTCTGGTTCAGCACATCCATGAGCACCCCCAGCTCCCCGCGGGGGTGCGGTCCGGGGATCCGGGCATCGGACTCGTTCCTCCCCAGCCTGGTCACCATGTCGGCGATGGTTGCGATCGGACGTCGGATCGCCATCTCGACGAAGATCCAGACACCGAAGAATGCCAGCATCGCGGCCACGGCCAGGATCGCCATGGCCTCGACCAGCTGGCGGTTGGCGGCCGCCACGAGCAGTTCCTTCGGATAGCCCACCAGCACATGAACTGCGGCCTCGCGAACCTGCAGGGGGTCGGCCACCGCCCAGACCTGGATGCTGCCATCGGGATTGGGCAGCTCCCCCATGCGGGCGCCGGACGCTTGCCCCGTGAACTGCATGAGGGGGCTGCCGGCGACCGAAGTCCCGGGCCGCCTCCGGCCAGCCGGGCCGCCGGCCGAAGCGAGTACGACGCCGCCGTGATCGAGCAGCACCACTTCCGCACCCGGCATCAGCGCAATCTTGAGGCGGTCCTGCGCCAGCTGCTGCAGGTTGAGCGAAGCCAGCAGGACAAACTTGAGCTCCCCCGACTCGCCTCGCACCGGGTAGGCGATCTGCAACACGGCCATGTTGCTCAGCCGCCCGAAAACGGGCTCCATTGAGACTGAATCGTGGGCGACACGCGCGCGCCTGAAATAGTCGCGGTCCGTCAGATCCAGGGAGCGGCCGGTGTTCAGCGAATCGCAGAACAGCTTTCCGTCCGGATCGATGGTCAGGATGCCCGTGTACTGAGGGTATTTGTCGCGCACCTGCGAGAGAAAGGCGGAGCATGCGCCGCGATCGCGCGTGTCCAGATCGCGCGCACGGGCCAGGCCGAAGTGCAGCTGTTCCGTGCCCTGGATACGCTCCCCCAGTGTGTTGGAGACGCTGGCCGCCAAGGCGGCCAATCGCCCCGCCACGATGGCGATGTCGTGATGGCGCTCCTGCACGAACCGCCTGGAAACAAACGAGGCCGCCAGCAAGGTGACGAGCAGCGCCAACAGCAGGAGCCGGGTCCGGATGCTCATCGAATCAGCCAGACGGGCCGGCTGGCGCAACCAGCCCGCGGGTCACCGGCCACGCGCGCCGCCCAGTACCCGCCGCAGGTCGGCGAGCCGCGGCGGCTTGCCCAGGAAGACATCGACGTGCCTCTTCCAGCCGTCGCTTGCCTCGACGGCCGGTCCCCCACCGGTCAGCATGACCACCCAGGTCGGGGGGTGGGCAAGTTTGACGCGGCGCGCCACATCGCCGCCGTCCATTCCGGGCATGCCGAAATCGGTGATCACCACGTCGAATGGCGTCCCCTGGGCGAGCGCATCCTCGAACATCCCGACTCCCGCCAATCCAGACGCGCCGGCGCTCACCAGGTGGCCGTCGACCTCGAGCAGGTTCCTGATCGCCCGCAGGACAATCGCGTGGTCGTCGATCAGGAGCACCCGCAACGCTGGCGTGGCTTTCTGCGCGGCCCGGCCTGGCTGGTTCATCGCGGGCCCTGGAGACAATCCACGCCGGGCAGGCCATCGAGCAGCTGCGCGACGACCCTGAGCAGTTCGCGCGGATCGCTCTTGCTGACGAAGGCCCGGGCGCCCACCGCCGCCGCGGCATCACGCATCACGGCGCCGTCGTTTCCCGAATACACCACCACCGGCGTCCCCGGATTCGCGGCGACGATCCGGCGCGTCACCTCGAGGCCGGACGCGTCGGGAAGGCCGATGTCCATCACCACCAGCGAAGGCTGCAGCCTGGCGAATTCTGAAAATCCGTGCGTCGCCGTGGCCGCCACGTGGACCGCACGCGCGGGAAACGCGCCCCGCAGCAGTTCGATGATCAGCGAGGCGCTCAGGTGATGGTCCTCGACCACCAGGATGGCGCGGTTGGGCATGGTGCCCACCGTAGCAGCGGGGGCGCCAACAATCTGTCGGGAGGTCTCGACTCCCGCTCAATTGAGCGAAATCAGTGCGTGCTGAATGGCGAATTTCACCAGCGACACAACGTCCGTCAGGCCGAGCTTTTGCATCAGCCGGCTGCGGTAGGTGTCCACCGTCTTGGGCGACAGCGACAGGAGCCTGCCAATCTGCGCACTCGAGTTGCCTTCGGCGACCAGTTGCAGGATTTCCCGCTCGCGCCGCGAGAGCGATGCCAGGGGGCTCTTGCCGGGAGACCCGCCGACGTGGTCGGCGACGATGCCCGCGATCCGGGTGTTGAGGTAGCGGCGGCCGCCGTGCACCGCCCGGATCGCGTCGACGATCTCGGTGCCGGCCGATTCTTTCTGCAGGTAGGCCCTGGCGCCGACCTCCAGCGCCCGGAACACATGCTCCGTCGACGAGTGCATCGACAGGATAACGACCGCCACCGGCAGGCCCAGCTGCTGCAGTTCAGCGGTGACTTCGATGCCATTGAGCCCGGGCATGGAGATGTCGAGCACGGCGACATCCGGTACCAGCTGGTGGATCTGCTGCAGGCTCTCCCGGCCGTCGGCGCAGGTGCCTACCACCACCAGATCAGGCTGCAGCTGCAGCAACTGCACCAGCCCCTCGCGGACGATGGCATGGTCGTCCGCCACGAATACCTTGATCCTGTGGGCCCCTGCGTCCCTGACTGCGTTCTTCACGCAGGCGACCCGCGCGCCAGCGACAGTCGAACGCAGACGCCCGCCCCCACCGCGGCTCCCACCTCCAGCACCGCGCCTATCGCCTGGGCCCGTTCGCGCATGGTGGTCAGCCCCAGGCTGGGCGTCCCGGCAGACAGCTCGGCGGGCTCGAAGCCATGGCCGTCGTCCTCGATGACCATCGTGATCGACCCGCGCTGCTGGGAAACGGTCAGCGCGACGGAATGCGCGCCGGAGTGTTTCATGGCGTTCGACCAGGCTTCCTGCGCGACCCGGTAGAACGCGATCTCGCAATCCGGCGTCAAGCGCGGCGAGGGCTCGCTGCCGCGCACCGGGAACTGGATGCCGCTCCTGGCCGACAGCACGCCGGCCTGGTGCCGCAGGGCGGGCAACAGGCCCAGGTCTTCCAGCGCCGTCGGCCGCAGCTCGGCCAGCACGCCGCGCACGTGCGCCATCGTGTCGCGCAGAATGTCCTGCAGGTCGTCCACGCGCTTGTCGATCGCACCATCGTGGTCGTCGGGCAGCTGCTTGCGCAGCAGCTCCAGCCCCATTCCCAGCGCGCTGAGATTGCCGCCGACCCGGTCATGCAGCTCGCGGCCCAGCCGCTTGCGTTCTTCCTCCTCGGCCTGCATCAGCCGGCGGGACAGGCTCTGCAGCCGCTGCGCGCTGGTCCTTTGCAGGTTCGCCAGCAGCTTGCGCTCGGTGGACTCCTTCCTGACCCGCGCATGCAGGCGCGCATTGTCGATGGCGATCGCCGCGTGCGTCGAGAGCGCGCCGATCAGCCGCTGCACCCGCTCCGGAAAGCCGCCGGCCGCCGGGTGTTCCAGCGCCAGGGCGCCCAGCACGAGGTCGGGCCGTGGCGCCACCGGAACCACCAGCAGACTGCGCACGCCCAAAGGCTCCGGATCTTTCGCAGCGCGCACGAACAGCCCGCGGGCAGCCTCGTCCCGTTCCAGGTCGTCGCAGCGGAAGGCCTGCTGCCATTCCTGCGTCGCCTGCGCCAGGGCGGCGTGGCTGTCCGCCTGCAGCAGGGATGCGCCCGCCGGCGGACCTGCATGCTGCCGGAAGGCGGGGAGCAGTTCCGGGTCGGCCAGCGAGGGATGCGGAATGAACGAGCCGGCCAGCGCGCCACTGAAACTCATGGAAGCCCTGGTCACCGCCTCCACCACGGCCAAGGGTTCCAGCGTGGAGCTCAACGCCAGGCCGGTCCGGTTGAGCCAGCTCAGGATTTCCGTTTCTTCGCGCAGTTGCTGCCGGGTCCGCTCGTGGTGCGTGACGTCGACAAAACTCCAGACCCGCCCGATGGTCGCGCCGCCGATCACCTGCGCACTCGAGTGCCGCTCGATCGTGCGTCCGTCGAGGGGGTGCAACACGTCCGTAGTGGGGGGATCGTGCGCATCGATGCTGGAGATCCGCGCCCGGAAGGCCGCGGGGTCGGCGAAACCGCGCTCCATCCAGTCGAGCAGCGCTGAGTCGTCCCGCCGGAGGATGACTTCGGCCGGCACCGACCACATCGAGACGAAGCGGTCGTTGAAATCGGTGACCCTGGCGCCCCTGTCTATCACGAGGATGGCGTTGGTCGTGGCCTGCAGGATCGCCCGCATCGCGGCCAGCGAACGCGCCAGCGGCGCCAGCGCGCGGCCGGCCTCCGTCCCGCCCTGGCCCGGGCCACGGCGGCTGCGAATACCTGTGCTACCCGGCATCTGGGCAGTGTGACACCTTTGCCACGGTTCAGGCGCTCTGCAGCCGGCGGGTGTGCCAGCGAGCCAACCAGCGCGGAACGTCGGCGCCCGGCATCGGCGGCGCGATGAACGGACCTTGCCCGAAACGGCAGCCCCACTGATACAGCAGGTTCCATTCGTGCTTGGACGCGATTCCCGTGGCGACGGATGCCACCTTCAGTTCCAGCGCAGCTTCCAGGGCGACGGCCAGGCCGGCCCGCGCCGACTCGTTGCAATCGGCTCCCACCACGAAGGAACTGCGGATCTTCAGCTCGGTGAAGGCCGCCAGCGACAGCCGGTCCATCGCCATCGGTCCCATGCCGAAGTCGTCGATGGCCAAGCCAAAGCCCAGCAGCCGCAGGCGAGCCAGGGTTTCCAGCACCTGCGCAAGCTCGGTGCAGCCGAGGGCGGCTTCTTCGATGCTGAGGACCATGAAGCGCGGCTCCAGCCCCTCGCCTTGCAGGATGTGATGAATGCGGGGTGCCAGGCTGACATCCGCGAGCGACTGGAAGGCCAGGTTCACCGAGACGACCAGCCCATCGCCCTGGCGTTGCCAGCGGCGGCACTCCGTGACGGCTTGCTGAAGGTGAAGCCATGCGAAGTCGTCGCCGAGGCCGCGCGCCCGGATCGACGGCATGAAGGCCTGCGGCTCCAGCACGCCCAGCGTGGGATGGCGCCAGCGGGGCACCGCGCACATGCTCCTGAGCACGCCGGTGGCCAGATTGACCCGCGGCTCGAACCAGCACTCGAACTCGTCGCTGGTCCAGGCCTCGGTGATTTGCTGGAAGGAAATGCCGTCCTCGCGCGGAGCCGCGAGCAGCGTTTGCGATCGATGCAGCTCGATCAGCCCGGTCAGCTTGGCTGCCGTGGCGGGCTTGGAAAGCACCCCCAGCAGGCCGACCTTGTAGGCGAGCGCCATGTTGGCCACCGTGGCCAGCAGGGCGGGTTCGATGGCGCTCATCAGGATGAGCGAGGTGGGGTCGCCCCGCTCGCTCCAGTGACGGATGAATTCCATTCCGTCCATTCCGGGCATCGTCACGTCGCAGATCACGATGTCGATGGGTGCCTCGACGTTTGCGATCACCTTCAGCGCCGCCTCGCCGTCAGGCGCGCTATGCACCGCTTGCGCCCCCAGGGCGGTCAGGAGCTGGACCAGGCAGCGGCGCTGGAATTCGTGGTCTTCGACGACCAGGAAACTGAGATTCTTGCAAGGCATTTGCGGCCTCCTTTGGTTGGCACGTCCCCGCCCGGCGGCGCCGGGCGGGGAGATCCTTCTCACTTCACGCTGATGGTGTTGACCACCGAGTTGCCGATCGCCTGGGCCGACACGGAGTTGCCGCTGACGACCGCGCTGGAGCCGTTCGCAGTTGCACCGGGGATGCCGATGCTGACGTTGGACACATTGGCGCTGATCGCCGCCGTGTTGACCTGCCGGCTGGCCAGGCTGGCAGTCGCCGCGCCGGCACCCGCTTGTGGCAGGCCCAACCCGATCGCATTGCTGGCCATGTTGCCGTAACCCGAAGCCGTCACGCTGTTGGCGAGCACCGCGGCGCTGGCGCTGTTCAGGCCCGTGCCTTCGTAGCCGTAGCCGTTCATCGTCACGCCGATGGTGGCGTTGCGCACCGCGGCATTCATGGCCGCTGCGTTGCTCTGGCTGTTCAGCACCGCGAAGCTCGGGGTCGCCCCGCCTGCCGCCGCCGTCGCGCCAGTGGCGTTGAGCACGTTGGCGCCGCTGTTGCCGCCCGCCTGCGCCGCCAGGCTGTTGCCCGTCACCGCGATGGCAGCACCGTTCAGCGCCGATGGCAGCACGCCCACCAGGGTGGTCGATTCGTACGATCCGATGGTCGCCGTCACCGCCCCGGTGCCGGTGGATTGCAGGTTGCTGACGGTGCCGCCGGCGCCCAGGGAGCCGTCCGCCGCCAGGGTCAGCGCATTGCTGGCGGTGTTGACTCCGGCCCTGGCTGCCACCTGGTTGCCCGAGACGGTGAGGTTGCCGCCGAAGATCCCGTCGACGAGCACGCCGATCCGGCCCGGCGTCGCCGCCGCATCCACGTTGCCCGCTCCGTACTGCTGGTTGGACACCGAGAAGTCGGCGCCGCCGGAGACGATCGGGCCTTCGATGAAGGCGCTCAGGTTGTTGAGGCGACCGGCGGCATTGATGGCCGAGCCGCTCACGCTCAGCTGGTTGAAGGCCTCGTTCTGGCCGGCCGAGGCGCGCATCGTGTTGTTCGCCACGGTGGACTGCGAACCGAACAGGGCTTGGCCCCGGACCGCGAAGGCGCCATCGTCATTGGGGGCTTCGGCGCGGGCGCCGACCGGGCCGCTGGCGTTTTGCACCGACGTGACCGCGCCGGTCACGGCGCTGGCGGTGCTGGCCGCCAGTGCCAGCGTGTTGTTCGCGCTGTTGCCCTGGCCGATGGCGGCCACCAGGTTGCCGGTGACGCCGGCGGTGGTGCCGAACACGCCGCTCCAGTCCAGGTTCACGCGGGCCGCGCTCACAGCGCGGGCATCGACCTGGCCGGATTGGGACTGTACGTTGCCCAGCGCGAAGCCGGCGCCGCTGGCCACGCCGTTGCCGCCTTCGATGCCGTACCACGGCGCGGCCTGGCCGGAGCCCTGCAGCGACGTCGCCTGCGCCACGATGCTGTTGTCGGCGGAGTTGGCCACGGCCAGGGCCTGCGTCACGTTGTCCGCCACCGAAAGGGTCGAACCGGAGATCTCCATGTCCCGGGCCCGCAGGCGGAAGCGGCCGTCGGCGCTTGCGCTGGCCCCGCTGCTGCTGTCCTGGCTGTTGAGCAGTCCGGCGCCGGCGCCCAGCGCGGAAAACCCGCCGAACGAAATGCCGTTGACTGCGTCGTTGCTGCGTGCTTCAGCCAGGTTGCGGTTGCCGGCCACGGTGAGCGTGCTGTCGTAGACACCGTCCCAAGGTGCCCAGGATGTGCTGTCCTCGATGCCCATGGTGACGTTCTTCGTCTTCGCCGACCGGCCCGCGCCGCCATCGGACTGCAGGTTGACCAGCGAGAAGTCGTTCTGCACCATGCCCGAGTAGCTGTCGCCGCGAAGCTGGCGATAGACCGGCGCGCCACTGGCGGGCACGTAGCTGGTGCCGACGGTTTCCAGCCGGTTGGCGACCGTGTTGCCCAGGTTGCTCGCGCTCACTGTGTTGCCGGCGACCGTCATGGTGCTGGATGCGACTTCGCCGTCGAACTGGACGCCGATCAGCAGCCCGCCCTGGCCGCCGGCGACGGCCCTGGACCGGCCTTCGGTCCAGCCGGACTGGACGCTGTTCAGCGCAGCCATCGGGCCGGTGGCGCCCGTTCCCAGTGAGCCGGCTTGCAGCGACAGCGTGTTGGCGGCCTGGTTGCCCGTGCTCGAGGCCGACGCGGTGTTGCCGCTGGCCGAAACGTCGCTGCCCGCGATCGACGGCCAGCCGTAGCCGGAGAAACCTCCCCCGCCCGGGAACCAGCCGTCGTTGGAGCCGATGGTGGCTCGCACCATGGCGCCCGAGGCGACGTTGCGCGAATCGATCGCCGCATCGTTGGACTGCGCGTTGACGACGGCGAGTCCGGCAATGGCCGACCCGTAGCCGCGATTGGCCGAGTTGCCGCCGCCTTCGCCGCCGGCCTGCACGCTGCCGATCTGCGCGGTCAGCCGGTTGTCGGCGCGGTTGCCCGCGGCCGCCGCAGCCAGCACGTTGCCATCGAGCGCCACGCTCGATGCGAGCACCCTGCCGGCGGCGAGCGTTACGCCCATGCCGGCGATCTCGCCGTTCACCTGGGCGCTGTTGGACTGCATGCTGGCCACCGCGGCGCTGGGCGCCGCAGTGGTGGCAGTCAGCGTGATGCCGGTGCCGGCGTCGTTGCCGACGGCCTGGCTGCGCAGCACGTTGTCCTTCAGGCTGACCGAGGCGCCTTGCAGGCCGACCTGCGCGCCTTCGCTGAACCACTGGTCGGCGAAGGTGGCGGCTATCCCGCCGCCGGCCAGTTGCGCCGTCACCGAGCCGCCCTGGTTGGCCTGGGCATTGACCGCCGTGGCGTCGCCGTTGGCGCCCCCCAAGCTGCCCTCCCAGTTGGTGGCCATGGCGCCGGCCGGCGAGCCGCCGGCGCTGAGCCGGGTCGCGGCCAGCGCGACCTGGGTGTCTCCCACGTTGCCGCCGGCGGAGGCGCCCAGGCGGTTGGAGGACAGCGAGATGGAACCGCCGACGTCGCGGCCGCTGGTGCCGATGCTGGTTTCGATGCGCGCGGCGTAGTTGCTAGCCGTCACTTCGGTCCAGGCATTGGTCTGGGCATTGCTGGCGGCGGCGCTGGCGGAAAGAACGGACGCATCGACCTGGATGCGGTTGCCGGCGGCGTTGCCGGTGGCGGCAGCGGCGATGGCGTTGCCGTTCAGGGCGACCGAGGCGCCGGCGGCGACGTGATCGATCTGGGCGGACACGCTGTTCCAGGCCGCTTCGGAAACGAAGCCGGTTTCGCGGTTGCCCTGCACGCTCGCAACGACGAGGTCAGCCTGCACCTCGGCGCCGGCCATGCCGCCGGCGACACCGGCCATGTTGGTTCGGTACGACTGTCCGCCCTGGACTGCGGCGCCGCCGGCCAGCACGATCGAATTGCCTGCCGCCTGCGCGCCGGAGGCGTCGCGGGCAAGGGCGCTGTTGCCGATGGAGCCGGCGATCACGCTGTTGCCGGTGATGGCCAGCGAACCGGTGAGTTCGCTGCGATAGCCGTCGCCGTTGCGCAAATCGGCGCCGACGGCCGTGCCGGCCACGTTGGCCGTGGCACCGGAGCCGGATTCCTGGAAGCCGGAATAGCCGTAGCCCTCGACGTTGGCCTGCAGGTTGCTCACCACGACACTGCCCGCGAAGGGCGCCGAACCGGCCTGCGCGAACTGGCTGCTGGCGCTGTTGCCGGTGTATTGCGCGCTCAGGGCGTTGCCGGTGATGCCCAGTTGCGACGCGATCCGGCTCTGGCTTTCCCCGCCGCCCTGGGGCGTGGCGCTGATCATCACGGTGCCATTCAGCAGCGCCGCATTGGAACCGGCGCGCTGGCCGGCGTTGGAGTTGACCTGCGCGCTGGTGATGCCGACGCTGGCGGTGCTGCGCGAGTCAAGCGTCGCGCCTGAGGAAACGGACTCGCCGTAAGGCAGGTAGCTGTTGCCGGCCAGGTCGAGCTCGGTCGACACGCGGCCGGAGCGGCCGGAGGCGTAGCCGGTGGGCGCCACACCTTCGACGGTCGACGCCGACTGGTTGAGCGTGGTGGAAGCCGACAGCATGTTGGCGCTGATCACCTGGTCGGCGACCGGCATGCCGTCGAGGCGGATGGCGACGCCGGAGCCGGCCACCAGGGCCCGGCTGGCGGCGTCGCGGCGGACCTGTCCGGTCATGATGGCGGCGCCGTCCGAGCCGTCGGCACCCCGGGCCAGCAAGGCCAGGTCGATGCGGGAGGCGGACTGGTTGGCGCCGACGAGTGCGGCGATGCTGTTGCCGGTCTGGATGACAGGCGTTCCGATGGCGGCAGAGCCTGACAGCAGGGCCTGGTAGTTGACGCCCACCACCGTGCCGGCCAGCCAGCCCGTGTTCAACTGCGGCGCGGTGATCCACAACGCGTAGTCGTTCAGGGCCAGGGTCTGGTCGGCGGAGCCGTCGAACTGGCCGAACTGGTAGTAGCCGTTGTCGACCATGTTGGCCATGGCCGGCGCGGCCGCGCCGAACGCCAGTGCTGCGGCGCTCGCCAGGGTGCTGCGGCGCACGCGCAGCAGGGATTTGACGTTCTTGCTCATGGGAACTCCTAGGGGTTTCAGGGGGTTGGAAAGGCGGGTTGCGGAAAACGAGGTCATGTCGGCTTTCACTTGGGAATCAGGAGGGTCGCCAGCAGCTGGTAGCCGGCGCCGGCGCGGTTGATGCCGGCTTCGCCCGGGTCGGGCAGCCAGCTGATGCCGATGCGCGCGGGCTCGATGCCGCGCGCAGCGACTGCTTCGGTGATGGCGCGGATCCGGGCGGCCGTGCTTTCGCGCCGTTGGGCCGGCGGCATGCTTTCGGTGTCGCGCGAGACCAGCTGGATGGCGATGCGGCTGCCGCGCGCCACTTCGTTGACGATGCGTTCGACCACCGGCATCGCCTGGCCGGCGAGGGTGGCGCTGCCCGAGTCGAACTCCACCTGGATGCTCAGGAGTTCGCGGCCGACCAGGCCGGGGGCGGTGGCGCCGGCGGAATCCGCGGCGTTGATCGGGTGGGCCGCGGAAGGGGCCGCGGCAGCCGGCTGGCTGCGGGCGGCCGGGTCCTGTGCAGTGCCAGGCAGGCGCGCCTGGCCCGCCAGCTTCATGCAGTCGCGGCCATCGACGGCGGCGACGGCCGACACCAGTTCGAACACGCCCTGTTCGAGCGCCGTCCGCACGCCCAGCTGCAGCGGCTCCTGGTTCTTGGAGCCGACATTGAGGTCGTACAGGGAGGTGCCGAAGAAACGGAACACGCCGCCGCCGACTTCATGCCCGGAGATCTGTTTCTGCAGGCTGACGGTCTTGGCCACCACCAGCGTGCGGGTGTCGATGATGCGCAGGTCGATGCCGATGTTCATCGTGAAGGTGCGGCGCCTGACGGACACCCCGGAGATCGCGATTTCAGCGCCGCCGGTCTGGATGTCGTAGTTCAGCTCGGTGATGCCGCCGACGATGTAGTAGCCCGAGCGCAGGATGGAGCCGCCGAAATAGGGCACCCACGGCACCGCCGGCTTGTTGCCTTCGACCTGGTGGACCTTGCCGTCACCGAGCTGGCGCCGGTCGGTATAGGCCAGTTCGAGTTCGGCGATGCGGGTGTCGAAGCGTTCCTGGATCTGCACCGCGCCATCGAGCTTGCCGAGCGCCGAATAGAGCATCAGCGCGCCGCCCTGCGTCAGGGTGCTGCCTTCGTTCTGGTTGTACTTGCCGGTGTAGTCCTTGACGTCGCCGACGGCGATGCCGGGCAGCGGCTGGCCGCTGCTGCGGATCAGGCCGCCCAGGCAGGCGAACGGGGCTTCCAGCGGCGTGAAGTTGGCCCGCACGGCCGGGCCGATGATCACCGGAACTTCGTCCGCGGCGAACTGGCGGGTGGGCTGCGGCTGCAGGGAGCCGCAGCCGGCCAGTCCAAGCGAAGCTGCAAGGAGGGCGGCGGTGGTGGAAAGGATGTTCATGACTGCTCTCGTGAATTGGTTTTTTCGGACGCGGCCTTCCTCCGCGGGCCGGCGGCCCGCGTTCGAAAGCGGCGTGAAGGTCCCTAGTTGAGGGATCCCGTGCAGGCGGTGCTGCCCGTCACGGTGGCCAGTTGCTGGCTGTTCTGATTGAGCTGGTCGGAATTGAGCACCAGGTCCGAGCGGCCGCCGCCGGCGGCGACGGCGCCGGTCACCGCGCTGGTGGCCGAACCGGCGACGCCCGCGTTGACCGCTCCACCGTTGCTCTGGGTGTTCGCCAATTGCCCGGCGCTTGGGCTGAGGCTGGCGAGGCCGCTGACGTCACCGTATCCCATGCCGTTGGTCGCGCTGTTCGCGCCGCTGCTGGCAGCGGTCGAACCGGTGTTGTTGACGCCGGGCGAGGAGGTGTTGGCCGTCATGCCGTTGCTGCCGCCGTTGCCGGCCGACGTGGCGCTCACCGCGCAGTTGTACTGGCGCCCGATGTAGGTGGTGTTGATGGTCTGGAACGACTGGTAGTAGCCGCCCCGTTTGCGCTCGGTCATGTCCAGGGTGGCGTTCTGTACGGCCTTGTCGGTCGCGGTCCGGAATTGCCAGCTGCTGTTGTCGCCGATGCCGTTGGCCCACGACGCCGCTGTGGCCGCCAGCAGCGCGCTCGCCAGGAAGCTGCGCAAGAACAGCTGCAAGGCCCGGCCCGGGCCTGGGTTGGCGCTGTTGTCGTTCTGGTTCGGTGTCATCGGGTCTCTCCGTCACTGCGTTTGATGAAACGAATAAGAACACATAGCTACATATTGAAACTAGTTGCTTTGCCGCCTGTGACCTAAGCCAACAAGGAAGGCTTGACGGGTGAAATGCCGTAAGCCAAGAGGGCTATGGCGTGTCTCGTGCGACGATACTGCCCGCAACCCGCATGCCGCGGCGTGTCAGAGGCCTCCCATGAAATCTCCACCAGCCGGGGCGCTCCCCGTCAGAATCGTCCTGGCCGACGACCACGACATGGTCAGGTCCGGAATCAAGGCGCTGCTCCTGCAGATTCCGGGAGTGGCAGTGGTCGGCGAAGCCAGTGACGGCGACGAGCTGATTGCCGCCGTCGATCGCCTGCTGCCCGACATCGTGATGACCGACATCAGCATGCCCGGGATGGACGGCCTGACCGCGCTGGCCAAGCTCCACGAACGGCACCCCCAGGCCCGCCTGGTCATCGTGTCCACCCACGACACGGCGGACTTCATCAGGCGCGCCGTGGCAAACGGGGCATGCGGGTACCTGACCAAGGATGCGTCCACCATCGAACTGGCACAGGCGGTGCGCAGCGTGATGGCCAGTGGCAGCTACTTCAGCAGCCTGATCGCCCGCCGGCTGCTCCAACCGGCCGAACCGACCGCCGATGAGGAACTGACCGCGCGCCAGCTCGAGATCCTGGGCCTGCTGGCCCAGGGCCTGGCTTCGAAGGAGATCGCATTCAAGCTCGGGCTCTCATCGAAGACCGTCGACGTCCACCGCAGCCGCATGATGGAGAGGCTTGGGGTCCACGATGTCTCCGGCCTGACGCGTTATGCCATCCGCAAGAAGCTGATCCAGCCCTGATGCGCCCGGCCACGGCGGGCAAGCCGGTCACGCGCCGGACACCCGGTACAATTGCGCCCGGAGCGCGGCTGTAGCTCAGTGGATAGAGTATTGGCCTCCGAAGCCAAGGGTCGTGGGTTCGATCCCCGCCAGCCGCACCAAAGCAATCACCCTCCGGCCCTTGGGCCCTGCGCCCGATGTACGTCCGGTCGCACAGCTTGCTCCCCCCTGGCCCCCAGATTCCGGAACGCCGGGCAGGCGCAGCCGCCGCTCGGCGCCGCGCCACGAGATGGCACGGCAACTCGTGTAGCACCAGCCCTTAGCCTTTTGCCTTGACGAACATTTCCACGTCAGCCCCCCGAAGGGCTGGCGCATGAGAGCGGCGTAGTGG
>JAQGMU010000491.1 GCA_028292195.1 Ramlibacter sp.
ATGTGCGAGCGGGCGCAGATCCCGATGTTCGCGAGCAAGGAGCCCTCGGCCTTCGTCATCGACGTGATGCGGGCCTACCTGTCCAAGCACTTCGCCGAGCGCACCTCGATGCACGGCGTGTTCATGGACATCCTGGGCCTGGGCGTGCTGATCACCGGCGAGTCCGGGCTCGGCAAGAGCGAGCTCGGCCTGGAGCTGATCACCCGCGGCAACGGCCTGGTGGCCGACGACGCGGTCGATCTGTACCGCGTGAACCAGACCACCATCGAGGGCCGCTGCCCGGAACTGCTGCAAAACCTGCTGGAAGTGCGCGGCATCGGCCTGCTCGACATCCGCGCGATCTTCGGCGAGACGGCGGTGCGCCGCAAGATGCGGCTGCGCGTGATCGTGCACCTGGTGCGGCGCGAAACCATGGAGCGCGAGTACGAGCGGCTGCCCTATGAGCCGCTGACGCAGGACGTGCTGGGCGTGGCGATCCGCAAGGCCGTGATCCCGGTGGTCGCCGGCCGCAACATCGCCGTGCTGGTGGAAGCCGCCGTGCGCAACACCATCCTGCAGTTGCGGGGCGTGGATACCTACCAGGAATTCGTCGAGCGGCACCGCCGCGCGATGGAGAACGGCGGCTGACGAGGGTGCCTGCGGCCCTGTAGGGTGGGTTCGCGCAGCGACCCCACCGATCAGCGTTGCGGCCGGTACGGGCAGGGATTCTTGGTGCAGTGCGCGTACAAGCTCAGCGCATGCTCGGCGATCTCGAAGCCCTTGATCCGGGCCACGTCGTTCTGCCGCTTCTCGATCTCGGGGTCGTAGAACTCTTCCACCCGCGCACAGTCCAGGCACACCAGGTGGTCGTGGTGCGTGCCTTCGTTGAGCTCGTACACCGACTTGCCGCTTTCGAAGTGGCTGCGGCTCAGGATGCCGGCCTGCTCGAACTGCGTCAGCACGCGGTAGACGGTGGCCAGGCCGATGTCCGTGCGCTCCTCGAGCAGCACGCGGAACACGTCCTCGGCCGTCATGTGGCGCTGCGTGCCCTTCTGGAAGACTTCCAGGATCTTCAGGCGCGGCAACGTGGCCTTGAGGCCGGTGCTCTTGAGGTCTTCGATGTTGGTCATGGGTGCGGGCCTGGAGCAGGCCGCCAGGGGGCTGCCGCTACAATGGTCCGATCATATCGCCAGCTTTCCCCATGCCTGCCACCACCACCCGCCTGCCGCGCATCGTCATGGCTGCCGCCGTCGCGGCCGCCGCGCTGCTGGCCGGCTGCAGCAGCGCCGGCTCCTACAGCGCCCGCCTCGCCAGCTCCCTCTCGCCCTACAAGATCGAAGTGGTCCAGGGCAACTTCATCTCGCGCGAGCAGGTCGAGGCGCTGCAGCCCGGCATGAGCCGGCAGCAGGTGCGCGAAGTGCTAGGCACGCCGCTCGTGTCCAGCCTGTTCCACGCCGACCGCTGGGACTACGTGTTCACGCTCAAGCGCCAGGGCGTGGAGCCGCAGCAGCGCCGGCTGACGGTCTATTTCACGGCTGACCAGGTGGCCCGCTCCGAGGGTGACACCATGCCCAGCGAGGCTGAATTCGTCGCCACGCTGGACAAGCGCAAGACGGGCCGCTCGGTGCCGGTGCTGGAAGCCACCGAGGAGCAGTTGCGCGCCGCGGCGAGCAGGAACCCCACGCCGCGCCCGAGCTCGCCCGGATCCGCGGCGCCGGCCGCCGCCGCGCCCAGCGTCAGCTACCCGCCGCTCGAACCCGCGGTGCGCTGACCCGCCATGGCCCAGTCGCTCAAGAAGGTCGCGGTCGCCGGCGCGGTGCAGCCTGTCCGCGCCGCTCCCGCCCAGCACCGCGTCGCCGTGGCCGGCGCCAGCGGCCGCATGGGCCACATGCTGATCGAGGCCATCCGCGCCTCCGACGACTGCCTGCTGGCCGGCGCGCTCGACCTCGCGTCCAGCCCCACCATCGGCAACGATGCCGCCGCCTTCCTCGGCCATGCCAGCGGCGTGCCGGTGACGGCCGACCTGCGCGTCGGGCTGGAGCGGGCGCAGGTCCTGATCGATTTCACCCGGCCCGAAGGCACGCTGGCGCACGTGAAGGCGTGCCGCGAGCGCGGCGTGAAGGCGGTGATCGGCACCACCGGCTTCACCGAGGGCCAGAAGCGCGAAATCGAAGATGCCGCCCGCGACATCGCGATCATGCTGGCGCCGAACATGAGTGTCGGCGTCAACGTCACGCTCAAGCTGCTGGAAATGGCGGCGCAGGCGCTGGCCACGGGCTACGACATCGAGATCATCGAGACCCACCACCGGCACAAGGTGGATGCGCCTTCGGGCACCGCGCTCAAGATGGGTGAGGTGATCGCGCAGGCTTTGGGCCGCAACTTGAAGGATTGCGCCGTCTTCTCGCGCGAAGGCGTCACGGGCGAGCGCGACCCGTCCAGCCTCGGCTTCTCCTCCATCCGCGGCGGCGACATCGTCGGCGACCACACCGTGCTGTTCGCCGGCACCGGCGAGCGCATCGAGATCACCCACCGGGCGGCCAGCCGCGCCACTTACGCCCAGGGCAGCCTGCGGGCGGTGCGCTTTCTGGCCGGCAAGGACAAAGGCCTGTTCGACATGTTCGACGTCCTCGGTCTACGCGCATGAGTATCCTGCAGCTGTTCCGGCAGGGCGACGCGATCACCCAGATGGTGGCGCTCCTGCTGCTCGTGATGTCGGTATCGAGCTGGGTGGTCATCCTCTGGAAGGGCTGGCTGCTCAAGCGGGCCACGCTGGACGTGGCGCGCAGCACCGCCGCCTTCTGGCAGGCCGGCTCGCTGGCCGATGCGCAGCAGAAAGTCAGCGCCTTCGACCGCGAGGCGCTGGTGCTGCCGCTCATCAATGCGACCCAGGCGCAGCCGGCCGGCTCGCTGGCCG
>JAQGMU010000553.1 GCA_028292195.1 Ramlibacter sp.
AGCAGCTGGTGGTGCCGGGGCTGTGGCTGCTGCCGGTGGTGGCGCTGGTGCTGGGGCTGGCCATCCACCGCGGGCTGCGGCCCTTGCGGCGGCTGGCGCAGGAGGTCCACGCGCTGGACATCCAGCAGCCGCAGGCGCTGCGCGCACCGGCCAACTACGAGGAGCTGGCGGCCACGGAGGAAGCGATCAACCGGCTGGTGGGGCGCTACCACGCGGCGCTGACGCGCGAGCGCGAACTGGCCAACGAGTTCGCCCACGAACTGCGCACGCCGCTCGCGTCGCTGGCGCTGCAGACGCGCGGCGTGCAGGACGCCGCTCCCGGTGCCGCGCAGCAGGCTGCACTGGCCCGGCTGCGCGCCGATGCGCTGCGCGCCGGCGACGTGCTGGCGCACCTGCTGGCGTTCGCCCGCGCCAGCCGCGCCGAACTGGTCGAGGCCGCGCAGCCGCTCGACCTGGAGGCCATTGCCCGCAGGCTGGTCGGCGAATACGCACCGGCCGCCCACGCGGCCGGGCGCGACATCGGGCTGGCAAGCCCCGGAGCCTTTCCGGTGGCCGGCCATGCGGTGCTGCTGGAACTGGCGCTGCGCAACCTGATCGAGAACGCGCTGGCCCACACGCCGCCCGGCACCCAGGTGGAAGTGGAGCTGGACCCGGCCGCCCGCCGGCTGCAGGTGAGCGACGACGGCCCGGCGCGCGAGGGTGCGGCCGCGGCCAGCACGCCGGGGTCGCTGCAGCCGCTCAAGCTGGGGCTGGGCCACCGCGTGGTGGAGAAGGTGGCCTCGCTGCACGGCGCCCGCTTCGAGCCGGCGATCGCACTGCCCGGTGGCCGGCGCGGCTGGCGGCTGATGTTTCCGCCTTGAGGCGCCCGGGCGCCCGGCCGCCGGTTCAGGTGTAGGTCACCCAGTCCCTGTAGGCCGGCGCGTCAAGGTGCGGGATGGCGTTGTAGCCGACCAGCATGTGGCGCTTGGGGGTGAAGGCGAACTCGGTGACCGAGGTATTGCGGATGCGCAGGTTCAGCTCGATGGTCGCTTCCGGCCGGGTGCCCAGTACGTGGCCGACCGCGGTGGAGATGGGGCCGCCGCTGGTCACGATCAACACGTTCTGGCCGTAGTGGTTGGCGCGCACGTGGTCCAGCGCGCCGGCGACGCCGGCGACGAAGTCGGCGTAGCTGGGCATGCCGGCCGGCTGGGTGGCGCCGGCCATCCACTGCGCCAGGCCGTCGCGCAGCAGGCGAAAGTGGTGCCGCACCATGTCCGGCGAGGTCGGCTTCTCGAGCTTGGCCGGGTGCACGGTGGCGATGACCGCTTCGCTGTCGTATTCGTTCAGCCCTTCCCAGGACAAGTGCTCGCCGGCCCGCTTCATGCCGCGCAGGATGCCTTCCAGGGTCTGCTTGTGGCGGCGCAGGGTGCCGGCGATCAGGCCGTCGAAATGGAGGTCGCGCTGCGCGAAATATTCGCCCAGGCGAACGCTCTGCCGCAGGCCGAGCTCGCTGAGCTGGTCGTAATCGTCGGCGCCGAAGGAAGCCTGGCCGTGGCGGACGAGGTAGAGCGTGCCCATGGCGGGATTTTGACCAGCGACGCGCGCGGAAGCGGTCCCGGGCGTGACTGCCGGGGTTGCTCTGCGCTCACGCCGGCCTACCCGGCCAGCACGCGCGCGAACACGTCGCTGTCGACGTTGCCACCTGTGAGGGCAAAGCCGACCGCCTGGCCCGGCACCCGCTCGCGCTGCTGCATCGCCGCCGCCAGGCCGGCCGCGCCGGCGCCCTCCGCCACGTTGTGGGTGGCGGCGAACAGAAGGCGCATGGCGTCGGCCACTTCGTCGTCGCTGACGGCCACGATGTCGTCGGCCTCGCGCAGCACCACTTCCAGGGCCTCGGCATCGGCGATGCGGCAGGCCATGCCGTCGGCCAGCTGGGTCGTCACCGGTGCCTCGACCACCCGGCCGGCGCGGAAGGAGTCGAGGTAGCTGGTGGCGTGCGCGGACACCACGCCGACCAGCTTGCTGCGGGCTCCGGTGTAGGCACGGGCCGCGACGGCGGCGCAGAAGCCCGAGCCCTGGCCGAGCGGCACGTAGACGATCGCCGGCTCTTCGCCGCGGGCGAAGCTCTCGAAGAACTCGACCCAGTAGGTCATCACGCCCCGCACCAGTTCGCGGTGGAACGAGGGCACCATGTGCAAGCGCTGGCGATCCGCCAGCGCCATGGCATGCTCGCGCGCTTCCTGGAAATCGGCGCCGTGTTCCAGCAGTTCCACGCCCAGCGCGCGCATCGCCGCGTTCTTCTCCACCGAGTTGCCGTACGGCACCACGACGGTCGCGGCCAGGCCATGGCGGCGCGCGCCCCAGCCGACCGACTGGCCATGGTTGCCGCGGGTGGCGGCGATGACGCCGCGCACGCCCGGCTGCTCGCGCGCCAGCGCCTCGAAGTAGGTCAGGCCGCCGCGCAGCTTGAAGGCGCCGGCCGGCGTGTGGTTCTCGTGCTTGACCCACACCGGGCGTCCCAGCCGCGCCTGCAGCAGGGGCCAGGCATATTGGGGTGTCGGCGGCATGACGGCGCCCACCGTCGCGCGCGCGGCCAGCACCTCGTCGCGGGTGAAGTTCATGGCCGATCCACCAGCACGATGCGCGCCGCCAGGGCGCCGAGCACGGTCCCCATCAGGTAGCGCTGCGCCAGCAGCCAGCGCCGGCTGCTGGCGAGGAAGGCGCTGATGCGGCCGGCGCCCAGCACCAGCAGCGCATTGACGGCGCCGCTGATGACGATCTGCACCGCGCCCAGCTGCAGCGCCTGCAGTGCCACGTTGCCGCGCTCGGGGTGCAGGAACTGCGGGACGAACGACAGGTAGAAGATCGCCACCTTGGGGTTTAGCAGGTTGGTCAGCAACCCCATGCGGAACAGGCGCCCCGGCTTGTCGGAAGGCAGCGCGCGCGGCTGGAACGGCGTGCTGCCACCCGGGCGCAGCGCGTCCCAGGCCAGCCAGAGCAGGTAGGCGGCGCCGCCCAGGCGCAGTGCGTCGAAGGCGAGTGGCACCGCGAGCAGCACCGCGGTGAGGCCCAGCGTTGCCGCCAGCAGGTGGGCCAGGAAACCAAGCAGCACGCCGGCCAGCGACACGAAGCCGGCGCGCCGGCCCTGTGCCAGCGTGCGCGAGACGCAATAGATCATGTTGGGCCCCGGCGTCAGCACCAGCACCAGCGCGGTGAGGGCGAACCAGGCGACTTCGTCGAATTGCAGCATCACAGTCCTTCCGATTCCAGTTGCACGCGGCCGCGCGGCGTGTCCAGCGTGGCGCACAGGTTGGCGGCGCCCTCCTTCACCTGCACGCGCTCCAGCCCGATCGCCTCGGCGGCGGCGCGCAGTTGCGCGGCCTGCGGGTGGCGGGCGGCCAGGGTGTGCAGCGTCACGCCCGATTCGCCCATGGCCGCTGCCGGGTGCGTGCCGCCCCATTCGATCAGCGTCGGCAAGGTGCCGTCCAGCAGCCGCTGGCCGTCCGGCCGCACGGTGATCTGCCATTCGAGCAGGCCGCGTGCCGTCATGCGCGATGCCTGCACGACCGCGCCGCGGTCCACGCCGACGCCTTGCAGCGCCGCCACCGCTGCCCGCACATCCGGCACGCCGGCGACGAAGTGCAGCAGCCGCGGGCCGCTGCGCCGCAGCGTGTCGCGCACCGCTTCGGCATCCAGGTCGAACCAGCGCTTGCCCTGCTGCTGCGACTTCCCCGGCTGCACCGAGATGATCTCGAGATAGGCGCGCGGGTAGTCCACGGTGGCAATGCGCAGCAGCCGGTTGTGCGTGCCCATCAAGGGGTGCTCGCCGCCCGGGCCCGGCATCACGCCCAGCGTCGCCTCAGCCCAGGCCAGGCCCTGTTCCAGGCTGGCCGCGCCCACCACCAGGTGATCGACCCGCGCCGCCATGTCAGAGCCTCACCTGGCCGTCGATGCAGGTGACCGACGCGCCGCCGATCCAGATCTCGCCTGCCGCATCGCGCTGCACGTGCACGCGGCCGGCGCGCCCGAGCGCGGTGCCCTGGCTGGCAACGTACTGCGGCGGCGCCAGGCCGGCGCCCATCAGCCATTGCGCCAGCGCGGCGTTCAGGCTGCCCGTCACCGGGTCTTCCGCCATGCCGTTGTTGCCGGGGAAGAAGGCGCGTACTTCGAAGGCGATGCCATCCCCGCCGTCGCGGGAACCGATCACGCCGACCTTGCCGCGCGGCCCGATCACGCCGACGTCGAGGCCGGCCAGGATGGCCGCATCCGGCTTCAGCGCCAGCACCTGTTCGGCCGACTTCAGCAGCACGCCGCGCCAGTTCGGGCCGTTGTCGCACCAGGCATGCGCCACGATGCCGGACCGCGCGATGCCCAGGCCGCGCGCGATCAAGGCGACATCGGCCTCTTCGAGCGGACCGCTCTTGCGCAGCGGCGGCGCCGCGAACGCCAGCCGGTCGCCGTCCTGCTTCAGCCTGACCAGGCCGACACCGCATTCCTGCACCACGTACTCGCCGCGCGGCTTGCCGCCCGCTTCCAGCCAGGCATGGCAGCTGCCCAGGGTCGGATGGCCGGCGAAGGGCAGCTCGCGCCCGGGGCAGAAGATGCGCACGCGGTAGTCGGCGCCGGCCTGTGTCGGCGGCAGCAGGAAGGTGGCTTCCGACAGGTTGGTCCAGTTGGTGAAGTGCTGCATCGCCTCGTCCGACAGGCCCTGGCCGTCCAGCACCACGGCCAGCGGGTTGCCGCGGTAGGGCACGGCGGTGAAGACGTCGACTTGCTTGAAGGGGCGTTGGGTCATGGCGTCAGCTCAGGGGAACGTCGAGGGCGCCGCGGGCGGCGGGCAGGGCCAGCAGGCTGTCGTACCAGCGGCGCAGGTGCGGCCGGGCGGGGGAGGGCAGGGGCAGCCCCCACCAGCGGTGCAGCTCGCAGGCGATCGGAATGTCGGCCAGTGTCAATGTGTCGCCGGCCATGTAGGGGCGGCGCGCCAAGTGCGCGTCCAGCATCGCCAGCAGCGGCTCGGTGGCAGACACGGAGGCGTCGATGGCAGCCGGGTTGCGCTGCTGCGCCGGCACCCGGAACAACTGCACGAAGGCCTCGCGCCCGGCGGGGTTCAGCGTGGTCTGCTGCCAGTCCATCCAGCGCTCGGCGTCGAAGCGCGCGCGCAGCTCCTGCGGATAGAGGCGGCCGGCACCGTGCTTTGCGCACAGGTAGCGCACGATCACGTTCGATTCCCACAGCGTGAAGTCACCGTCTTCCAGCAGCGGCACCAGCGCGTTCGGGTTGCATGCCAGGTAGCCCGGCGTCTGCACGATGCCGAAGCTGGCGCCGGCATCGACGCGCTCGAACGGCAGCTCCAGCAGCTGCGCGGTGAACACCACCTTGCGCACGTTGATCGAGGAGATGCGGCCCCAGAGCTTGAGCATCAGGAGCCCTCTTGCGCCGCGCGAATGGCGGCAGCCAGCGCCGCGATGCCGGTGTCGATCTGCTGGGTGGTGGCCGTCACGAACGACAGCCGCAGCGTGCGCGGGTCCGGGTCCCCCGCGTAGAAAGCCGCGCCGGGCACGAAGGCCACCCCCTTGTCCACCGCCTGCGGCAGCAGGGCAGCAGCGTTCATGCCCTCGGGCAGCCGCGCCCACAGGAACATGCCGCCGTCCGGCTTGTTCCAGCTCAGGCCGAGACCGGCCATCTCGCGGTCCAGCGCCTGCAGCATCGCGTCGCGCTGCGCCTTGTAGAGCGCGCGGATGGTCGGCACGTGGCGCAGCAGGAAACCGTCCTGCATCACCTCGCTCACCAGCCGCTGGTTGAAGCCGGGGCTGTGCAGGTCGGCCGCCTGCTTGGCCTGCAGCAGCTTGGGCGCGATGGCGCGCGGTGCGATCACGTAGCCCAGGCGTAGGCCGGGCGCCAGAACCTTGGAGAAGGAACCGAGGTAGATCGCCCCGTCCGGATTGCGCGCGGTCAGCGGTGCCGGCGGCGGCGCGTCGAACCAGAGATCGCCATAGGGGTTGTCTTCCACCAGCGGCAGGCCCAGCTGCGCGGCGGCGGCGGACAGCGCCTCACGCCGGCCCTCGCTCATGCTGCGGCCGGTGGGGTTCTGGAAGTTGGGCAGCACGTAGAAGAAGCGGGCGCCCGCGGCCTTGGCCGCGAGGTCGGCGATGTCCACGCCTTCGGCGTCGCCGTGCACCCCTGCCACTTCCGGCTCCATGGGCGCGAAGGCCTGCAGCGCGCCCAGGTAGGTGGGCGTCTCCACCAGGATCCGGCTGCCGGCGTCGATCAGCACCTTGGCCACCAGGTCGAGCGCCTGTTGCGAGCCGGTGGTGATCAGCACCTGCGCCGGGTCCACCTGCCACGGCAGCATGGCGGCCACTTGTTCGCGCAGGGGGCCGTAGCCTTCGCTGGCGGCGTATTGCAGCGCGCCGTGGCCGTCGTCGCGCAAGACCTTGGCACAGGCTTCCGCAAAGGCGGCGACGGGAAAGGTCTGGGGCGAGGGCAGGCCGCCGGCGAAGCTGATGATGCCGGGCCGCTCGGTGACCTTCAGGATCTCGCGGATGACCGAGGGGTTCATGCGCTCGGCGCGGCGCGCCAGGGTCCAGCCGGTCT
>JAQGMU010000232.1 GCA_028292195.1 Ramlibacter sp.
CGCCGCGCGCCAGGCCGCGATGCCCTGGTCGCTGCGGTCGGCCGGCAGCGCCGTATGGTTGATGATGATGGACGCAGTGGGAAAGTCGCGTGCCAGGGCCGCCGCCTCGTGCAGGTGCCACCACGGAGTCTGCAGGTCGAAGCGCAGGCCTTGGCGCGCCAGTTCGCCGAAGCCGCGGCGCCAGGCCGGGTCGGTCATGCCGCCGGGTGCGCCGTCACCCGGCGAGGGATTGGCGCCGGGCTTGTGGCGAATGCCGCGCACGAAATCGAAGGCCCGCAGCCGCGCCAGTTGCTCGCCGATGTCTTCGCGGTCCAGCCAGCCTTGCGCCACGGCCACGCTGGGCAGGCCGCTCTCCCGGCGCAGGCCCGCGATGTACTCCAGCTCGGCGACGGCGGCGCCATGGCTCCACTCCGCCTCGATGTACACCGTGCCCGCCACTTCGAAGCCCGCGGTGTCGCGGCGGTAGTCCGCGGGCAGGTAGGGCCGCCTGAGCGCGCTGTAGTCGCCGTAGCGGAACGCAATCGGCGGCTCGTCGCACAGCCAGGGGTGGTAGTTGATGCGCGGATCCCAGAAGTGCTGGTGCGCATCGACGATGGGCAGGTCCATGCCGCGCTCCTCAGGCTGCCAGCGCCAGCGCCGGCGCTGGCGCGCGGTACTGGGCCCCGTACAGGATGCGCGTGTCCACCGCCTTCAGCCCGGTCTGGCCGCAGAAGGCCATCGTCAGGTCGAGCTCCTTCTGGATGATCTCCAGCGCCCGCGTGACGCCGGCTTCGCCCATGGCGCCCAGGCCGTACAGCATCGAGCGGCCGATGTAGGTGCCCTTGGCGCCCAGCGCCAGCGCCTTCAGCACGTCCTGGCCGGAGCGGATGCCGCCGTCCATGTGCACTTCGAGGCGGTGGCCCACGGCCTCGGCGATCTCCGGCAGCGCCACGATGGAGGAGGGCGCACCATCGAGCTGGCGGCCGCCATGGTTGGAAACGATCAGGGCGTCGGCGCCGGTTTCGGCCGCGATGCACGCGTCTTCCGCGTCCTGTATGCCCTTGAGCACCAGCTTGCCGTCCCACAGGCGGCGGATCCAGCGCACGTCGTCCCAGTTCAGCGTGGGATCGAACTGGCGGGCGCACCATTCGGACAGCAGCGCGTTGTCGCCCATGCCTTCGATGTGGCCGACGATGTTGCCCAGCGTGCGGCGCCGCGTCTGCAGCATGCGCCACCACCAGCGCGGCTTGGCCGCGATGTTGAGCAGGTTGGGCAGGGTCAGCTTCGGCGGCGCTGACAGGCCGTTCCTGATGTCCTTGTGGCGCTGGCCGCTGATCGGCAGGTCGAGCGTCAGCACCAGCGCCGACACGTTGGCGCGGCGCGCGCGTTCGATCAAGCGCTCGACGAACTTGCGATCCCGCATCACGTACACCTGGAACCAGAAGGGGTGGCCGTTGGTGCCTTCCGCCACGTCCTCGATCGAGCAGATGCTCATGGTCGACAAGGTGAACGGAATGCCGAAATCCCGCGCCGCGCGGGCGGCCAGGATCTCGCCGTCCGCGTGCTGCATGCCGGTGAGGCCGGTCGGCGCGATGGCCACCGGCATCGCCACGTCCTGCCCCAGCATGGTGGCCCGCGTGCTGCGATGTTCCAGGTTGACTGCCACCCGCTGGCGCAGCCGGATGCCGGCCAGGTCCGCTTCGTTGGCGCGGTAGGTGCTTTCGGTCCACGACCCGGAATCGGCGTACTGGTAGAACATGCGCGGGACGCGCCTTTCGGCCAGGACGCGCAGGTCTTCGATGCTGGTGATGACGCTCATGAGGGACGGGATTTGGGGGTTTGCGGGTTTTGCGACAATGGGGCCGGCTGCGCTGCTGGCAGCGGCGCAGTGTACGGACCGCACCGGCGCGCCACAAACGACTTTTATTCACGCGAGCGTCGAGAAAATCTCTCATCCATGGGCCGCCCCCTCCCTCCGCTGAACCCGCTGCGGGCCTTCGAGGCCGCGGCGCGCCATGCCAGCTTCACCAAGGCCGCCCAGGAACTGTTCGTCACGCCGTCGGCGGTCAGCCACCAGGTGAAGACGCTGGAGGAGCACCTTGGCATGGCGCTGTTCGCCCGCGAGGCCAAGGCCCTGACCCTGACTGCTGCCGGCCGCGCCTACCTGCCGGCGGTGCAGCAGGCCTTCCAGGTGCTCACCGACGCCACGCGGCAGCTCAATGCGCAGCTGTCGCCCGTGCTGCGCGTGGACATTCCGCCCACCTTCGCCGCCAAGTGGCTGATCCCGCGGCTGGACCGCTTCGTCAAGGCGCACCCGGAGGTCGACATCCAGGTCTCGACGTCGGCGGCGCCGCCGGACTTCGCCCGCGACAACTACGACCTGGTGATCCGCTTCGGCCGCGGCCACTATCCCGAGCTGCATTCGGAGCTGTGCCTGGCGGTGACCGTGTTCCCGGTGTGCAGCCCCGGCCTGATGCGCGGCGACCATCCGCTGCGCGAGCCTTCCGACCTGCGCTTCCACACGCTGCTGCACGACGCCAGCACCTATGCCGACGGCAGCAACCCGCACTGGTCGGCCTGGCTGGCGCATGCCGGCGTCGCGGACGTGGACGCGTCGCGCGGGCTGTCCTTCACGCCCAGCCACCTGGTGATCAACGCGGCGATCGACGGCCTGGGCGTGGCGCTGGTCAAGGACAGCTGGGTGGAGCAGGACCTGAAGCAGGGCCGCCTGGTGCGGCCCTTCGACATCGTGCTGCCGGTGGAGTCGGCCTATTACATGGTCTTCCCCAAGCAGCGGGCGAACGACGTCCGCATCGCGACCTTCATCGACTGGATCCGGCGCGAAGCGGCCGGCGAGGTCGCAGGGGAAGCGGAGACCCCGGCCCAGCCCGCGCCGCCCGAGTCTCTCTAGCGGCCGACGAAGTCGGGGCGGGCCTTCTCGAGGAAGGCTTTCCAGCCGATGCGGAAGTCCTCGGTGTCGAAGCACAGGTGGGCCTCGTCCAGCTCCGCCGCCGTGAGCGGCGCGGGGTCCAGCATGCGGTTGATGAACTTCTTGTGCCAGCGCGCGACCAGCGGGGCGCCATGGCTGATTCGCCTGGCCGCCGAGGCGACTTCGTCGGCGACCTGCGCATCGGCCACGAAACGATTGATCAAGCCCTTCTTCAGCGCCTCCTCGGCGCCGAACACGCGGCCCTCCAGCAGGATCTCCAGCGTGCCGGCCTTGCCGGCCAGCGCCAGCAGCCCGCGCAATTCCTCGTAGGAAACCACCAGGCCGAGACGGTTGATCGGCACGCCGAAGCGGCTGGACGCGCCGCAGATGCGCATGTCGCACATCGTCGCCATCTCCAGTCCGCCGCCGACGCAGGCGCCGTGGATCTGCGCGATGGTGGGGTGGCGGCAATCGGCGATGGCGGCCAGCGCGGCCTGCGTCACGCGTGAATAGGCGCGCGACTTTTCGGCGCTGTTGCGCTCGCGCTCGAACTCCTCGATGTCCGCGCCCGCCGAGAACGCCTTCTCCCCCGCGCCGCGCAGGACGATGCAGCGCACCGTGTCGTCGCCCGACAGCGACTGGAAGGTCTCGGCCAGCTGGCGCCACATGCCCAGGTCGAGGGCGTTCATCTTGTCCGGCTTGTTCAGCGTGACGGTGGCGATGCGGTCGGTGCGTTCGAGAAGGATGGACATTGAAGGGGTGTTGGGGGCCGAGGGGCGCGAGTCTAGGTGGCGCTGCCATGCCGGCCAAACGAAAAAATCTAGGGCAGCGCGCGAGAAATTGTCCTTTGACCGGCGCCGCGCGCGGCTCCTAAACTGCGCCCTCCTCAGCTGACCCCCTGGCGGGCGCTGCACGCGATTCAACCGCCGCCTGACGCACTTCATGACCACCGCAATCCCACCCGTCGCCCCTGTCGCGGCCCTTCCCCTGGCACACCTCAAGGTGCTGGACGTCAGCCAGGTGATGGCCGGCCCGTTCTGCTGCATGCTGCTGGGCGACATGGGCGCCGACGTGATCAAGGTCGAACCGCCCAGGACCGGCGACCAGACCCGGCGCTCCATGGGCTTCAAGCTCAAGGGCACCGACAGCGGCGGCTTCCTGGCGCTGAACCGCAACAAGCGCAGCATCGAAATCGACCTGAAGAGCGAAGCCGGGCGCGAGGCCTTCTACGAGCTGGTGAAGGGCGCCGACGTCCTGATCGAGAACAACCGGCCCGGCGTCGCCGCCCGCCTGAAGATCGACTACCCGACCCTGAAGGCGATCAACCCGCGGCTGGTCTACGCCAGCATCTCCGGCTTCGGCCAGACCGGGCCCTGGTCCAGGCGGCCCGGTTTCGACCTGATCGCGCAGGCCATGACCGGCATCATGAGCGTCACCGGGCACCCGGGCATGCCGCCCGCCAAGAGCAGCGTTCCGGTCGGCGACCTGGGCGCCGGCCTGTTCGCCGCCTATGCCGTGCTCAGTGCCGTGCAAGGCCGTGAGCGCAGCGGCGAAGGCCAGTACGTCGACGTGTCGCTGTTCGAAAGCGCGCTGAGCCTCTCGATCTGGGAAGTGGCCGAGTACTGGGGAACCGAGAAGGTGCCGACGCCGATCGGCAGCGCCAACCGCATGAGCGCGCCCTACCAGGCCTTCCGCGCCGCCGACCGGCACTTCGTTTTGGGCGCGGCCAACCAGAAGCTGTGGATCGCGCTCTGCGGCGTGCTGGGCCGGCCGGACCTGCTGGCGGACAACCGCTTCGCCACCAACTCCGACCGCATGCGCAACCGCGAAGCCCTGGTCGGCGAAATCGAGCCCACGCTGGCCACCCGGCCGGCCGACGACTGGATCGCCGCCCTGCTGGACGCCGGCGTCCCCGCCGCGCCCATCCTGACCTACGCCGAGGCGCTGGTGAGCGAGCAGGCAAAGGCGCGCAACATGGTGATGGAGATGGAGCATCCGGTCGAAGGCACCATCCGCCAGCTGGGCTTCCCGGTCAAGATGCAGGGCACCCCGCAGCAGTTGCGCCACGCGCCGCCGCTGCTCGGCCAGCACACCGACGAAATCATGCGCGAGTTCGGCTTGGACGCCGACGCGATCGAAGCCCTGCGCGAGAAGGGCGCCTTCGGTTAAACCCTTAGGCCCGGATTTTTTGTCCGCTCGCCTTCAAATTTATCTCGCTTGTTGCACGGCGGCCGAGCTGGCCAGAATGCCGCGCGCTTCCCAACCAGAAAATCCGGAGACAGACATGAGCAACCGACGCATCCCCATCCTCGCCGCCATTGGCGCCGCCCTCACGCTGGCGCTGCCGGCCGCCGCCCTGGCCCAGGCCGCCTACCCGAACCGCCCGGTCGAAGTGGTGGTGCCCTATGCGGCCGGCGGCGGCGCCGACGTGCTGGCGCGCGCCTTTGCCGCCTCCGCGGTGAAGCACTTCCCGCAGCCGATCATCGTGGTCAACAAGCCGGGCGCGGCCGGCGTCATCGGCTGGACCGACGTGATCAACGCCAGGCCGGACGGCTACAAGCTGGCCCTGACCACCGTCGAAGTGACCTTCCTGAACTACCTGGACCTGGCCAAGTTCGGCTGGGACGCGCTGGAGCCGATCGCCAAGCTCAATGGCGACCCCGCCGTGCTGGTGGTGCGCGGCGATGCGCCCATGGCCACGCTGGAGCAGTTCCTGGACGCCGCGCGCAAGCCCGATTCCAACGTGAAGATCGGCAACGCGGGCCAGGGCTCCATGTGGCACCTGTCCGCCGTCGCCCTGGCCGACAAGGCCGGCGCCACCCTCAACCACGTGCCCTTCGGCGGCGGCAACCCGGCCATCCAGGCCTTGCTGGGCGGCCACATCGACGCGGTGATCGCCAGCGCCCCCGAAGTGGCGGCCAATGTACAAGCCGGCAAGCTGCGCGCGCTGGGCGTGATGTCGGCCAAACGCATCAAGGGCTTCGAGCAGGTGCCGACGATGAAGGAACGCAACTAC